>NZ_JBANBK010000032.1:0-86571 GCF_053572325.1 Bradyrhizobium sp. UFLA05-112
TTCAGCAACCTCAGTCTGGCCTCAGACCCGGTCGCTATCCACTCCCCATGGAATCTTCGCTGCGCTCGCAATGACGATGTGGAGACGGTGTACTTGCACAACGCAAGGAAAAAGGCCGGGATCGCTCCCGGCCTTCGTCGTTCTCGGATGGCGTGGGCTGGTACGCCTTACTTCACTTCCGCGCGCTTGGGCGGGGAGGCCGGCCACGACTTGATCAGCGTGTCATAGTCGACCGTTTCGCCCTTCGGCTTCTCGTTGGCGAGCTTGCGCTGGGGCGCGATGGTGCCGTCCTTCTCGGCCTTCGCGAACCAGTACTCGGCCGACTCCTTCTTGTGGAGCTTCGGACCGCAGGCGCCCTGCACGCCGGACTTCTCGATGCGTTCCATGACGGCGTCCTGGGCAGCAGCGAGCGAGTCCATCGCGGCCTGCGCGGTCTTGGCACCCGACGACGCGTCGCCGATGTTCTGCCACCAGAGCTGCGCGAGCTTCGGATAGTCAGGCACGTTGTTGCCGGTCGGGGTCCACTGCACGCGCGCGGGCGAGCGGTAGAACTCGATCAGGCCGCCGAGCTTCGGCGCACGCTCGGTGAACGACTTGTCCCAGATGTCGGATTCACGGATGAAGGTGAGACCGACATGGCTCTTCTTCAGCGACACCGACTTGGAGACGATGAACTGGAGATAGAGCCAGGCCGCCTTGCGGCGGTCAGCCGGGGTCGACTTCAACAGCGTGAGCGAGCCCGCGTCCTGGTAGCCGAGCTTCATGCCTTCCTTCCAGTACGAGCCGTGCGGCGAGGGAGCCATACGCCACTTCGGCGTACCGTCCGCGTTCATCACGGCGATGCCCGGCTTCACCATGTCGGCGGTGAAGGCGGTGTACCAGAAGATCTGCTGCGCAATGTTACCCTGCGCCGGGACCGGACCCGACTCGGAGAAGGTCATGCCTTGCGCCTGCGGCGGGGCATACTTCTTCAGCCACTCGAGATACTTCGAGATGGCGTAGACCGAGGCCGGGCCGTTGGTGTCGCCACCACGATCGACGCTGGAGCCGACCGGACGGCAGCCTTCCATGCGGATGCCCCATTCGTCGACCGGCAGACCGTTCGGAATGCCCTTGTCACCATTGCCGGCCATCGAGAGCCAGGCGTCGGTGAAACGCCATCCGAGCGACGGGTCCTTCTTGCCATAGTCCATATGGCCGTAGACCTTGACGCCGTTGATCTCCTTGATGTCGTTGGTGAAGAACTCGGCGATGTCCTCATAGGCGGACCAGTTCACGGGCACGCCGAGCTCGTAGCCATACTTGGCCTTGAACTTGGCCTTGTAGTCGGGGTTGGTGAACCAGTCGTAGCGGAACCAGTAGAGGTTCGCGAACTGCTGGTCGGGAAGCTGATAGAGCTTTCCATCCGGCGCGGTGCCGAAAGACTTGCCGATGAAGTCGTTGACGTCGAGCATCGGGTCGGTGACGTCCTTGCCCTCGCCGGTCATGTAATCCGACAGCACGATGGTCTGGCCGTAGCGGAAGTGCGTGCCGATCAGGTCGGAGTCGTTGATCCAGCCGTCGTACACGTTCTTGCCGGACTGCATCTGCGTCTGCAGCTTCTCGACGACGTCACCTTCCTGGATGATGTCGTGCTTGAGCTTGATGCCGGTGAGCTCGGTGAACGCCTTGGCGAGCGTCTGCGACTCGTATTCGTGAGTCGTGATCGTCTCCGAGACGACGTTGATTTCCATGCCCTTGAAGGGTTCGGCGGCCTTGGCGAACCACTCAAGCTCCTTCTTCTGGTCGTCCTTCGACAGGGTCGAGGGCTGGAATTCCGCGATCCACTTCTGGATCGTGGCGTCATCGGCGGCGCGAACCGGCGCCGAGGTCGCGAATGCAGCCGCAATGATAGCTGCGGCACTGGATACCGTCAGAAAGCTAATCTTGGTCAATGGACCTTTCCTTCTCCTAAACTGTCGCATGTTGTTCCTCCGTTGCAGCGACAAACTCTAACAGGCCCGGGTTGACCCCGGATCTGGTCTTCTTCGCGAGCTTCAGACCGTGCGGAATATGAGCGCGGCCGTGACAAGCGAAATTCCTGATGCGAGCCACAGGCTCGACAGTTCAAACCCCTCCTCGCCGATCGGCAGCGTGCCGATCGTGTCGGTGCCGACGAGGCCGATCCACGCGAGATGGATGACGGCGGCCGCAATCAGCGAGATGAAAAGGCGATCGCCGCGCGTGGTCGGAATGCGCAGGACGCCCACGCGCTCCGCCTCGGGATAGACCGCAGCAAGATATGTCATTACCGCGAGCGTGCAGGCGAGCGCGCCGAAGAAGATCGCGGTCGGTATCGTCCAGGCCATCCATGCGATGGATTCCATGGTCGCCTCCTTAAACCCGGCCCAGCGCGAAGCCGCGCGCGATATAGTTGCGGACGAACCAGATCACGAGCGCGCCCGGAATGATGGTGAGCACGCCAGCGGCAGCGAGCAGCCCCCAGTCCATGCCGGCCGCGGACACCGTGCGGGTCATGATCGCCGCGATGGGCTTGGCCTGCACCGAGGTCAGCGTGCGCGCGAGCAGGAGCTCGACCCACGAGAACATGAAGCAGAAGAAGGCGGCGACGCCGATGCCACTTGCGATCAGCGGGATCAGGATCTTGACGAAGAAGCGCGGGAAGGAATAGCCGTCGAGGAACGCGGTCTCGTCGATTTCGCGCGGCACGCCGGAGACGAAGCCTTCGAGGATCCACACCGCGAGCGGCACGTTGAAGATGCAGTGCGCGAGCGCCACCGCCCACGGCGTATCGAACAGCCCGATCGCCGAATAGAGGTTGAAGAACGGCAGCGCATAGACTGCGGCGGGCGCCATGCGGTTCGACAACAGCCAGAAGAACAGGTGCTTGTCGCCGAGGAACCGATAGCGCGAGAAGGCGTAGGCCGCCGGGAGCGCCACGGTGATCGAGATGAGAGTGTTGAGAACGACGTATTCCAGCGAGTTGATGTAGCCTGAATACCAGCTCTCGTCGGTGAAGATGCGCTTGTAATGCTGCAGCGTCGGCGCATGCGGCCACAGCGTCATCGTCGAGACGATCTCGCTGTTGGTCTTGAAGCTCATGTTGACGAGCCAGTAGATCGGCAACAGCAGGAAGATCAGGAACAGCGCCATGATGACGCGTCGGCCGGGGATCGAGTGCATCAGGCCACTCCTTCCTTGGGCTGAAGCGCATGCGCGGGCTGGAGCGCGCCGGCGGGCTTGAGCTCCGCCGCGGGCTCTTTCTCGGCCTGCGTCTTGCGCTCGACGCCGGCATTGGTCATCACGGTGTAGAACACCCAGCAGACGATCAGGATGATCAGATTGTAGACCAGCGACAGGGCCGCGGCCTTGCCGAGGTCGAACTGGCCGAGCGCGATCTTGACGAGCTCGATCGAGACGAAGGTCGTGGAGTTGCCCGGACCGCCGCCGGTGACGACGAACGGCTCGGTGTAGATCATGAAGCTGTCCATGAAGCGCAGCAGCACCGCGATCAGCAGCACGCGATTCATCTTCGGGAGCTGGATCGCGGTGAACACTGCCCAGCGCGAGGCACCGTCGATCTGCGCCGCCTGGTAATAGGCATCGGGAATCGACTTCAGGCCGGCGTAGCACAGAAGCGCAACCAGGCTGGTCCAGTGCCAGACGTCCATCACGATGACGGTCAGCCAGGCATCGATCTCGTTCGACACGTAGTTGTAGTTGATGCCGAGACTGTTGAGCGTGTAGCCGAGCAGGCCGATGTCGGGACGGCCGAAAATCTGCCAGATCGTTCCGACCACGTTCCACGGAATCAACAGCGGCAACGCGAGGATCACGAGGCAGGCGGCCACCGTCCAGCCCTCCCGCGGCATCGACAGCGCAATGACGATGCCGAGCGGCACCTCGATGGCGAGGATGACGAGCGAGAAGAACAGGTTGCGGCCGAGCGAAGCCAGGAAGCGGCCGCCCAGATCGGTCGAGGGGTCGAGCAGCTCCTTGAACCAGCCGACGCCGTTCCAGAAGAACTGGTTGTTGCCGAAGGTGTCCTGCATCGAATAGTTCACCACCGTCATCAGCGGAATCACCGCGGAAAAGGCGACGACCAGGAACACCGGCAGAACCAGGAACCAGGCTTTTTGATTGATGGTCTTGTCCATCAGACGGCTCCCTCTACCAGAAGGCTGTCCGCATAGACGTGGACATGCGACGGGTCGAACTTCAGCCCGGCGGAGCCGTCGGAGCTGGTGAAGCCGCCCGGCGCGCGGGCAGCGAGCTTGGCATCGCCGACGCGCACGCGGGCGAAGCGAATGCGACCGAGATCGTCGATCCGGTCGATCTTCGAGGTGAGCAGCCCCGGCGCCGGCGCGACCACGTCGACGAATTCCGGACGCACGCCGATCTCGATCTTGGCCCCCGTGGGCAGATTGTCGTAGCTGCGGTTGAGCGCGATGACGTGGCCGTCGATCCGCGCCTCGCGGCCCCTCACCTCCGCCGGCAGGATGTTCATGCCGGGCGAGCCGATGAAGTAGCCGACGAAGGTATGCGCGGGCTTGTCGAACAGCTCGGCCGGCGTGCCGCTCTGCACCACGCGGCCGTCATGCATCACGACCACCGTGTCGGCGAAGGTCAGCGCCTCGGTCTGATCGTGGGTGACGTAGATCATCGTGAGGTCGAGCTCGCGATGCAGCGCCTTCAGCTTCGAGCGGAGCTGCCACTTCAGCTCGGGATCGATCACCGTCAGCGGCTCGTCGAACAGTACGGCGGCAACGTCGTTGCGCACGAGGCCCCGGCCGAGCGAGATCTTCTGCTTGGCGTCGGCCGTGAGCCGCGTCGCCTTGCGGTTCAGATACGGCTCGAGATCGAGCAGGCGGCCGATCTGGGTCACGCGCTTGTCGATATCGGCCTTCGGCACGCCGCGGTTCTTCAGCGGAAAGGCCAGGTTCTCCCCCACCGTCATGGTGTCGTAGATCACCGGAAACTGGAACACCTGGGCGATGTTGCGCTTCTGGGTTGACAGCGGTGTGATGTCCTTGCCGTCGAACAGGATTTTTCCGCGCGAGGGCGTGATGATGCCTGAGATGACGTTGAGCAGCGTGGTCTTGCCGCAGCCAGAAGGCCCGAGCAGCGCATAGGCGCCGCCCTGCCGCCAGGTCATGGTCACCGGCTTCAGCGCAAAGCTCTCGGGGGCGGCATCATTGCCGCCGTAGGAATGCGCGAGATCGACGAGGTCAATGCGGGCCATGGCGCACCTCCCTCACGTATTTATGGAGCTGGGCGCGGCGACCAGGCGGTCGGCCGCGTCGAACACGAAGACATCCTGCGGATCGAGCACGGCGTCGAGCGTCTGGCCGGGCTCGAACTCGTGCACGCCGTGCAACACCGCAACCCAGTTCGATCCGTCGCGGGTCAAATGCACGAAACTCTCCGAACCGGTGATCTCGGTCACCGTCACTGTGGCGTGGAAGGCGTGGCGATCGGCCTGGCCATTGGCGATCCCGAGCTGGTGGGCGCGAAAGCCGACGCGATAGGGTCCGTCGGCGAGCCCGGCGTAAAGGCCGGAGGCCGGCGCCGAGCTGCCGCCGGCATAAGCGACCTGCCCGTTCTTCTTCTCGATACCGACCAGATTGAGCGGCGGGTCCGAAAATACCTGCGCAACGCGGAGCGTCTGCGGACGGCGGTAGACGTTGGAGGTCTCGCCCATCTGGAGCGCGCGGCCCTCCCACATGCAGACGGTGTTGCCACCGAGCAGCAGCGCTTCGGACGGCTCGGTCGTCGCATAGACGAAGATCGCGCCGGAGGCCTCGAAGATGCGCGGCAGCTCGGCGCGCAGCTCCTCGCGGAGCTTGTAGTCGAGATTGGCGAGAGGCTCGTCGAGCAGCACGAGATCGGCGCCCTTCACCAGCGCACGCGCGATCGCGGTGCGCTGCTGCTGGCCGCCGGAAAGCTGAAGAGGCGTGCGCTTCAGGAACGGCTCGAGCCGCAGCAACTTTGCGGCCTCCGCGACACGCTTCTCGATCTCCTCGCGCGGCTTGCCCTGGACACGCAGCGGCGAGGCAATGTTCTCGTAGACCGTGAGCGAGGGGTAGTTGATGAACTGCTGGTAGACCATCGCGACCGAGCGCTGGCGCACGTCGATGCCGGTGACGTCCTTGCCGTTGACCAGCACCCTGCCCGTGGTTGGCTTGTCGAGGCCCGCGAGCAGCCGCATGATCGAGGTCTTGCCCGACAGCGTCGGCCCGAGCAGCACGTTGAGCGTGCCGCCGTCGAGCATCAGCGAGACGTCGCGGATGTGCGGAACGCCGTCCACAGAACGGCTGACGTGATCCAGTGTGACGGTCATGAGCGTCCTCCTGCTTCGAGCAGGGGACTTTGCGGCACGGCATGGCTGGCGATCCAGTCGTCAAGTGCCGCGATCTGATCGGCACTTAGTCGCAGGCCAAGCTTGGAGCGCCGCCAGACGATATCCTCGGCGGTCACCGCCCATTCGTTGTTCATGAGATAGCGCACCTCACGTTCCGTCAGCGTGGCGCCGAAGGACTGGCCGAGATCGGCCAGCGACTTGGCATCGCCCAGGAGCTTGATGGCACGGGTTCCATAGGCCCGCGCCAGACGGCGGGCATGCTCGACGGAGAGGAACGGATAGCCGTGCTGGAGGTCCGCGATCAGGGCATCGACGGCCGACACGTCCATGTCGCCACCGGGCAGCGGCCATTTGCCGGTCCAGCCCTCGCGCGCCTTGGCGCTGCGCAAATAGGGCGCGAGACGCTCGAGCGCCTCTTCGGCGAGACGGCGGTAGGTCGTGATCTTGCCGCCATAGATCGAGAGCAGCGGCGCGCCACCGGGCGTGTCGAGCTCGAACACATAGTCACGGGTCGCGGCCTTCGCCTCGCTGGCACCGTCGTCATAGAGCGGGCGGACGCCGGAATAGGTCCAGACGACGTCCTCGGGCTTCACGGCCATCGCGAGATATTCGCTCGCGGCGGTGCAGAGGTATTGGATCTCTTCGGCCGTCGCCTTCACCTTGGCGGGATCGCCGTCATAGTCGCGATCGGTGGTACCGATCAGCGTGAAATCATCCTGGTAGGGAATGACGAAGATGATCCGGCCATCCGCATTCTGGAACATGTAGGCGCGGTCGTGGTCGTAGAGCTTTTTGACCACGATGTGCGAGCCCTGCACCAGGCGGACTTTTGCCTTGGCGTTCACTCCGGCGCCGCGGCCGAGCACGTCCTCGACCCAGGGACCGCCGGCATTGACCAGCGCGCGGGCGCGGATTGTCGAGCGCGCGCCGGTGATGGTGTCGACCATGCCGACGGTCCAGACGCCGTCGGACTGACGGATTTCGGTGGCACGGGTGCGGGTGCGGATCTCCGCCCCCTTGTCGGCGGCATCGCGCGCGTTGAGCACGACGAGGCGGGCGTCGTCGACGAAGCAGTCGGAATATTCGAAGGCGCGTGGATAGCGGTTCGGAATCAGGGGACGGCCGACTTCATCCTTGGTCAGATCAACCGAACGGGTCGCCGGCAACAGGTGACGGCCGCCAATATGGTCGTAGAGGAAAAGGCCAAGGCGAAGCAGCCAGGCCGGGCGCAGGCCGGCGTGATGCGGCAAAACGAAACGCAAGGGACGAATGATGTGGGGTGCGACGCCCCAGAGGATCTCGCGCTCGATCAGCGCCTCGCGGACCAGGCGGAACTCGTAATATTCGAGATAGCGCAGGCCGCCATGCACGAGCTTGGTCGACCAGGACGACGTCCCGCTCGCCAGGTCATTCATTTCACACAGGAAAACCGTGTTGCCTCGGCCGACCGCATCGCGCGCGATGCCGCAACCGTTAACACCGCCTCCAATGATGGCGAGGTCGAAAATACGCTCCAACAGACGCATCCCCCGGCGACCGCCCGTTCGCTTGGGCGATTTTGCTTTCGGTTTCGATTAGATCAGAACCAAAAACGAAAGCAAGACGAAAGAAAGCGAAGATGGAACTTTTTTCGTGGGCAATTGGGGGGTTTTTGGTGGGCAATTGGATGAAAGGGTAGGCACTCGCGCGCACCCTCTGGAAGGCGGCTCACATGGAGCGCAACCGAATGTGGGCCGAGGCTGCGGCGATTACCTCAGCCGCACCACCGGCGTGGCTTCTGGCGCGGAATCCTGTGTTGGTTCCGCCGCCGCGTCGTCGTCGGGCGAGCCTTTCGGCATTGCCTCGACCACCTCGATGCCCTTGCTGTGGCAGATGGTGGCGAGGCGCTCGGGCAATTCCTGGTCGGTGACGAAGGTCTGGATCTGGCTGATATGGGCGATGCGCACCGGCGCGCTGCGCCTCAGCTTCGTGGAGTCGGCGACCAGCATGACGCTGCGCGCATTGGCAATGATAGCCTGCGCCACCTGCACCTCGCGATAGTCGAAGTCGAGCAGCGCGCCTTCTTCATCGATCGCGGACGCACCGATGATGGCATAGTCGACCTTGAATTGGCCGATGAGTTGCGTCGCGGTCGAGCCGACCACCGCGCCGTCGGCGCGCCGCACCGTGCCGCCGGCGACCACCACCTCGATGCGGGGATGGCGATAGAGCAGCATCGCGACGTTGAGATTGTTGGTGATGACGAGCAGGTCCTCGTGCGAGGTCAGCGCGCTTGCGACCTCTTCCGTCGTGGTGCCGATGTTGATGAAGAGCGAGCAGCCGTTCGGAATCAGCGAGGCGGCCGCGGCGCCGATTGCCTTCTTCTCGTCGGCGGCGACGAAGCGCCGCGCTTCATAGGCGAGGTTCTCGACGCCAGAGGCGATGATGGCGCCACCATGGATGCGGGTCAGCGAGCGGCGCTCACAGAGATCGTT
This sequence comes from Bradyrhizobium sp. UFLA05-112, assembly GCF_053572325.1. Classification (NCBI taxonomy): domain Bacteria; kingdom Pseudomonadati; phylum Pseudomonadota; class Alphaproteobacteria; order Hyphomicrobiales; family Nitrobacteraceae; genus Bradyrhizobium; species Bradyrhizobium sp. UFLA05-112. Next base: position 8,836 of record NZ_JBANBK010000032.1, read on the forward strand.
GAGATCTTTCCGGATGGTCTGCGCCGAAACCTCGAAACGGCGCGCGAGCTCCTCGACCATCACCCGGCCCGAAGCGCGGGCGATGTTGAGGATTTCGGCTTGGCGATGGGTTAGTCCGGTCACGGCAGCCACCTCAGATCAGAGTTTTGCATGGTGCGGCGGTTCGCCGCCGCGGTCAACGAGAGAGCGGAGCAAGGTTAACGGCGGCGCGAGCGCCTCTCCCCTGCCCTCACCACTTCATGGCGGCCGCGACCAGCTTCATCAGGGTGTCATCATCGTAAGCAAAGGCCGAGGCGACGGCGCCGGCAGCGACCAGATCGTCGTGACTGAGCGAGGTCCGCATTCCGATCGTTGGTATGCCCGCGGCCGAGGCCGATTGAATTCCGGAACGGGAATCCTCGAACGCGATCGAGGCATGGGCAGCAGCGCCGGCGAAGCGCAGCCCTTCCAGATAAGGCAGCGGATGCGGCTTGCCGTGCGGCAGTTCGTCGCCGATCACGATCGCCTTGAAACGATCCATGATGCCGAGACCCGACAGCAGCATCTCCGCATTCAGCCGCGGCGCGTTGGTGACGGCGACCATCGGAATGCCCGTCGCGTCCGCCTTGTCGAGCAGCGCCATGAGACCCGGCACGGGTTTGATCTGCCCGGCCACCAGCGTGCGGAAGATGTGCTCCTTCTCGTCCATGATGGCTGCGCGGGCTTCGAGGGATTCGCGCGGCAGGAACCGCTCGCCGATCGAGGCATTGGAGAAGCCCTGCAACTCCTTCGAAAAACGGGCGTGATCGAACACATGACCGCGCGGGCCGAAGATCCGGTTGAACGCCTCGCGATGCAGCGCGTCGGTATCGGCGAGCGTGCCGTCGATGTCGAACAGCAGCGCATGGCCCGTGGCTTGCGACATTTCAAATGATTCCTTTTCGTCGGGACGCACCAATAGCCGAGAAAAACTCGTTCGTCATTCCGGGGCGCGGCGTAAGGCGCGGGCCCGGTATCCATTCATCAGCAGTCTGCAGCGGCTCAATGGATTCTCAGATGCGCAATTGCGCCTCATAGCTCGCGCTTCGCGGGCCCCGGAATGACAAAAGTGGGTGCTCGACAAAATCGAGCGTGACTGCAACACTACCTGCAAGAGCAAAAGGAGCAAACGATGACCATCAATCGGCGCGAACTGGCCGTCTCGGCCCTTGTACTGACAGCAGTCGGCGCGGCCCCCGCGCTCGCCGCCTCGGTTGACGAAGAGGCGGTCGCGAAAAAAGTCGAGGCTTTTCGTCTTGCCCAGATCGCAGCGGATCCCAAGGCGCTCGGCGCGCTCTGCTGGGACGATCTCAGCTACAGCCATTCCAGCGGCAAGGTCGAGGACAAGGCGACCTTCATCGCCAACGCCACCGATGGAAAGTCGAAATTCCTGTCGATCGAGTACAAGGACCCGACCATCAAGGTGGTCGGCCCCGCCGCGATCGTGCGTTTCCACTGGATCGCCGAGCAGGAGATGGTGGCTGATGGGAAAAAAGTGCCGACCAACCTTCACATCCTGATGAACTGGCAGAAGCAGGGCGACGACTGGAAGCTGCTGTCGCGCGCCGCGACGAAGCTTTAGCGCGAAACTTTCACCGATACGTCATTCCGGGGATACGTCATTCCGGGGCGCGCCGTGAGGCGCGAACCCGGAATCCATTCATCAGCAGACTTTTCATCAGCAGCCTTTGCGGCCCGATGGATTCTCGGATGCGCAATTGCGCATCATGGCTCGCGCTACGCGCGCCCCGGGATCACGAGGCAACGATCTGCAAGTTTGGCCCCTCACGCCGCTTCCTTCAAATCGCCATTCGCGAGGCGTCGCGCTGCGCGTTCCGCTTCGCGGGCGTTGCGGAAGATCTGGCCTTCGAGGCGGTTGAAGCGGTGGGAGGAAGCGAAGAAGCGGTATCCTTCCGGGTTGCGTACGACGATACCTGCGGTCTGCGAATTGACTTCGATGATGTAGCTGTCCGGCATTGCCCGTGATTCCTCGAGTGCGGGCAAATAACGGTGCTCTTGCCCAAAGGTTCCTATGGGCATTGCCGCCGTTTCCACCCCGAATCGACACGCAATGGAGTACGCTGCGACCTCATCCGTTTTATGACTTGTTCTTGGCGAAGCCGCGACATCCGCGGCGCACGATCACCACATGCGTTAAGGCAACGCATGCGTTGAGGCTCCGCGCGCCTACGTCGCGATCGGCGGCTCGGTGCGGCTGACGGTCTGCGGGCGGCCATGTTCGTCGATCGAGACATAGGTGAAGTTGCCGTCGGTGACGAGGAACGGATGCTCTTCGCCGCGACGCAGCGCCCAGGCTTCGAGATTCACGGTGAGCGAGGTACGCCCCACGCGCACGAGATTGGCGTAGACCGAGACGAGATCGCCGACATAGACCGCCTTGCGAAAATTCATCGCCTCGATCGCGACCGTCACGGTGCGCGACTTCGCGACTTTCGAGGCGAACACGCCGCCGCCGACGTCCATCTGGCTGAGCAGCCAGCCGCCGAAGATGTCGCCATTCGCGTTGGTGTCGGCCGGCATCGCGAGCGTGCGGATGCAGAGATCGCCGCGCGGTCCGGTGTGGGTCTGTTCGGTCATGCGTCTCTCGTTTGAAAATATTTTCGTAGCCCAGATGGAGCGAAGCGCAATCCGGGGAGCCGCGCAAGAATATCCCGGATTTCGCTGCGCTCCATCCGGGGTACCCATCGACGAGAGAGAGGCAAGATCAATCCGGCCTGAGCATCTCAAACATGTTTTCCGGCTTGATCTCGAAATAGTCACCGCGCCGTCCCGCACGGACGATCGGACGGGGCGCAGCCGTCTGGTAGACGCCATCCTTGATGAAGGCCTTGTCGATGTGGACGGCGACGACCTCGCCGAGCGTCAGCCAGGCGTCGGCCTGCCGGCCGTCGGCGCCCTTGAGGCGCACGATGTCGGACACCCTGCACTCGAAGGCGACCGGGCTTTCGCCGACGCGCGGCACGTTGACGAGCCGGCCGGGCACCGCGGTGAGCCCCGCAATCCTGAATTCGTCGACCTCGGGGCCGACGTGGGCGGCGGTCGCGTTCATCTGTTTCGCCAAATCCATGGTGGCGAGATTCCACACGAACTCCTTTGTGGCTTCGATATTGCCGACGGTGTCCTTCCAGTTGGTGGAGGAGAAGCCGATGATCGGCGGGGTGTAGCAGAAGGCATTGAAGAAGCTGTAGGGCGCAAGGTTGACGTGGCCGTTGGCGTCACGCGAGGAGATCCAGCCGATCGGCCGCGGCGCGATGATGGCGTTGAAGGGATCGTGCTTGAGGCCATGGCCCTTGGCGGGCTCATAGAAGTGCAGGTCTTTTTCGGTCACGCGCTGCTTCCTTTTCGCCACTGCGAGCGAAGCGAAGCAATCCAGACTGCCTCCGCGGCAAGGATTCTGGATTGCTTCGCTAGGCTCGCAATGACGGAGTGTGTCGATCCGTCCTGACCTGCCATCAGGCGGTCAGTCCGCGGCGGTCGACCCATTTATAGGAGAAATTCCTGCCCCGTCAGTGACGCGGCGACAGTCCTGCGATGACGAAATCGATCATCTGGTCAATCGTGGGCCCCGGCTTGGTGGCGCATTGGGCGATCATCTGGGGATGAAAGAAGCGCATCATCGCGGTGCAGGCGCAGAGCGAGGCCAGTTGCAGGTCCGGAGCCTCGAATTCGCCGGAGGCAGCACCTTGCGCGATCACCTGGCCGATGATCGAGGCGATGCACTCCATATGGGCTACGCAGACGTCCCAGTCCTCCTGCATCGCGATCTCGACCATCTCATGCAGCTTGGAATCACCGACATAGCGCTCGGTGTTCATGCGATGGATGGTCGTCAGAAGCTGCCGGAAGCGGTCGCGCACCGGACCGGGCTGGGCCACGATCCGCTGCGCCTCGAGTTCGACCTCGCCCATCAGCGCCCGGGCGACGGACTGATGGATCGCCTTCTTCGATTCGAAGAACCGATAGACGTTGGCCGGGCTCATCCGGAGCTCTTTGGCGATGTCGCCGACAGTGGTCTTCTGGTAGCCGATCTGGCGGAACAGCCGCTCGGCCACCTCGAGAATGCGCTCCCGGGTGTCGCTTTCGATATGTTCCGAAACCAGTGTCATCTGTCAGGACTCGTCAGTAGTCACTCTTCATCTATTCAGCGGCCTCAGCAAGCGGAAATGCTGGCTCGGCATCGCTGCCATGCTGCGGTGCCGCTTCCGGATGCTCGGCCGAACCGGCCTCGTCGAGGCTCTTGCGGAACCACAGGGCATAGAGGCCCGGCAGATACAGGAGCGTCAGGAAGGTCGCAACGAACAAGCCGCCCATGATGGTGATCGCCATCGGTCCCCAGAACGCCGAGCGCGACAGCGGGATCATGGCGAGGATCGCGGCAAGTGCGGTCAGCACGACCGGGCGGGCGCGGCGGACGGTCGCCTCCACGATCGCCTCGCGCCGGGTCAGGCCATGGGAGACGTCGGTCTCGATCTGGTCGACCAGGATGACCGTGTTGCGCATGATCATACCGGCGAGCGCGATCAGGCCGAGCAGTGCCACGAAGCCGAACGGCTGGTTGGCGACGTTGAGCCCGAGGGACGCACCGACGATGCCGAGCGGTGCGGTGAGGAACACCAGGATCAGGCGCGAGAAGCTCTGGAGCTGGATCATCAACAGCGTCAGCATCACCATGACCATCACCGGGAAGAGAATGAAGATCGAGGCATTGCCCTTGGCGGATTCCTCAAACGCGCCGCCCGGCTCGATTCGGTAGGCCGGCTCAAGGTAGTCCTTGATCTGTTGCAGCTTCGGCGTGATCTGGCTGGTGACGTCGGGCGCCTGCACGCCATCGACGACGTCGGAGCGCACGGTGATCGCCATGTCGCGGTTGCGCCGCCACAGGATCGGCTCCTCGTGGGAATACTCGATCTTGGCAATCTGCTGGAGCGGCACGGCGACGCCGTTGCGCGAAGTGATGGTGAGATCGCCGACATGGGCGAGGTCGAGCCGCTCGGACGGGATCGCACGGGCGACCACGCCGACCTTTTCGATGCCGTCACGAACGGTCGTCACCTGCGCACCGGAGATCAGCATCGCGAGCGACTGCGATACCTCCTGCGGGGTAAGGCCCATCGCGCGCGCGCGGTCCTGGTCGACGACGAGCTTGAGATAGGGCGACTGCTCGTTCCAGTCGAGCTGGACGTCCTTGACGTTCTTGTTCTGCCGCATGACGTCGCGGACCTGGTAGGCGATCTCGCGCACCTTGTTGGGATCGGGGCCGATCACGCGGAACTGAACGGGGAAGCCGACGGGCGGACCGAAATTGAAGCGGTCGACGCGGACGCGGGCTTCGTTGAGCGCGCCGTCGGCGACGGCGTTCTCGAGCTTGGCCTTGATGCGCTCGCGCGCTTCGACACCCTTGGCAACGATAACGATCTCGGCAAAGGCCTCGTTCGGCAGCTGCGGATTGAGGCCGAGCCAGAAGCGCGGCGAGCCCTGCCCGACATAGGCCGTGTAGGTCGCGATGTCCTGGTCATCCTTCAGCAGCTTCTCGGCATCCTTCACCGCCTTTTCGGTGACGTTGAAGGCGGTGCCTTCCGGCAGGCGGAGCTGGAGGAACAGCTCGGGCCGCTCGGACAGCGGGAAGAACTGCTGCTGCACATGGCCGAAGCCGACGATCGAGGCGGCGAAGACGCCCACGGTCGCCACCACCACCGTGATACGGTGGTTGACGCACCACTGCACGATGGCGCGAAGGCCGCGGTACATCCGCGTCTCATAGACTGCGTGCGGATCGTGGCTGTGATGCACCTTCATGTTGGGCAACAGCTTGACGCCGATATAGGGCGTGAAGATCACCGCGACGAACCAGGAGGCGACCAACGCGATCGCCACGATCCAGAAGATGCTGCCGGCATATTCGCCGACCGCCGAGTTGGCAAAGCCGATGGGGAGGAAGCCAGCGGCCGTGACCAGCGTTCCCGTAAGCATCGGAAAGGCGGTGGATTCCCAGGCAAAGGACGCGGCACGGATGCGGTCCCAGCCCTGCTCCATCTTCACCACCATCATCTCGACTGCGATGATGGCATCGTCGACCAAAAGACCGAGCGCGATGATCAGCGCGCCAAGCGAGATGCGGTGCAGGTCGAGCGACATCGAGTTCATGACGATGAAGACGATGCCGAGCACCAACGGCACCGACAGCGCGACCACGATGCCGGTGCGCCAGCCGAGTGCAACGAAAGAGACAAACAGGACGATCGCGAGCGCCTCGACGAAGGAGTGCACGAACTCGCCGACCGCATGCTCGACCACGTTGGGCTGGTCGGCAATCAACTCGACGTCGATGCCCTGCGGCACCGCCTTCATGAATTCGCCGGTTGCCTTCTCGACCTCCTTGCCGAGTTCGAGGATGTTGGCGCCCTTGGCGGTGACGACGCCGATGCCGATCGCGGGCTTGCCTTCCTGGCGCACGACGAAGCTGGGCGGATCGACATAGCCATGCGTGACGGTCGCGATGTCTCCGAGACGGAACACGCGGCCGTTGCTTTCCACGGGCGTTTCGGCAACGGCCTTGGCCCCGTCGAGCGCGCCGGTGACGCGCAGCGGCACGCGCTGCGAGGACGTCTCGACTGTGCCGGCCGGGGTCACGTTGTTCTGCTTGGCCAGCGAATCGAACAGCGCCTGCGGCGTGATGCCGAGGGTTGCGAGCTTGGCGTGGCTGAACTCGACATAGATGCGCTCATCCTGCGTGCCGTAGACGTCGACCTTGGTCACGCCGGGAACTTTAAGGAGGCGCTGGCGGAAACCTTCGGCAGTCTTCTTGAGCTGCGCATAGTCCGCGCCATCGCCGGTCATCATGTAGAGAATGGAATCGACGTCGGAGAACTCGTCGTTGACGACGGGCCCGAGAATGCCGGCGGGCAACTGCCCCTGGACGTCAACGAGCTTCTTGCGCAGGAGATAGAAGAGATACGGCACGTCCTTCGGCGGCGTGTTGTCGCGGAAGGTCACCTGCATCGCGGTGAAAGCGGGTTTCGAGTAGGTCTGCACCTTCTCGAAATAGGGCAGCTCCTGGAGCTTCTTCTCGATGGGATCGGCGACCTGGGTCTGCATCTCCTGGGCGGTTGCGCCCGGCCATATCACGGAGACGTTGACCACCTTCACGGTGAAGAACGGATCTTCGGCGCGGCCGAGCTTCTGATAGGAGAAGAAGCCAGCGGCGCCGAGCACGATCATCAGGAACAGCACCAGCGTCGGATGGCTGACGGCCCAGGCGGAAAGGTTGAAGCGCTTCATCGCACTCTCTCCAGAGATGACCCAATTGCCAAGAACAAAACAACCACCCCTGTTGAAACCCGTCATTGCGAGGTAGCGAAGCGATCCAGGGGGCTGGGCAGGATCTGGATCACTTCGCCGCTTCTTCCGTCGCATTCGCGCGACGGCCGAAACTCACCTCGCAATGACGGAACTCTTTATTGTTTGAGCATGATCTTTCTCGGAAAACCGCTGCACACTTTTCCGGATCATGCTCGGTAACTAGAACGACAGCGAGGATACGATCCGGACCTTCATGTTCGGATCGAGCTTTTGCACGCCGAGCGCGACGATCTTCGCGCCCTCTTCCACGCCACTGGTGATGACCACGTCGTTGCTTTCGTAGGATTTGACCGTGACCGGCCTCAGCGCGACGGCGCCGTTGTCGTCGACGACATAGAAGGAGGGCTTGCCACCTTCGTTGAACAGCGCCGACAGCGGCAGCCGCGCGACGCGTTCGGTCGCGGCATCGGACAGCGTCAGCGTCGCCGTCATGCCGAGCGCGACCTTGTCGTCGGCTTCCGGCAGCGAGAACTTTGCAAGATAGGTGCGCGTGGCAGCATCGGCGGCAGGCGCGATCTCGCGCAGCTTCGCGGCGTACTTCTTGTTGGGTTCCGACCAAAGGGTGACGCTGGCGGTGCCCGACTTGGCGCGTCCGACCAGCGTCTCAGGGATCGCGACGACCGCTTCCTTCTCGGCAAAGCGGGCGACGCGGATCGAAGCCTGGCCCGCGGCGACCACCTGGCCGGGCTCGATCAGCGTTGCAGTGACGACGCCGCGGGCGTCGGCGTTGAGCGTCGCGTAGGAAAGGGAATTCTTGGTCAGCTCGACCGAGCGCTCGGCGCGATTCAACCGCGCGCGGGCCTCGTCGGCGGCGGCGCGGCTTGAATCCATCTGCGCGTCGGTGGTCCAGCCCTTGGCCTTGAGATCCTTGGCGCGTTGCTCGGCGGCGGCGGCCTGGGCCAGCACACCGGTCGCGGCGGTCTGCTCGGCCACGGCCTGCTCGGCCTGGAGCTTCAGATCAACTTCATCAAGGGTCGCGAGTGGCTGGCCCTCCTCGACGGTCTGCCCGACCTCGACCAGGCGCTTGGCCACCTTGCCGGCGACGCGAAAGCCGAGGTCGCTCTCGATCCGGGGCCTGATGGTGCCGACAAAGCTGCGCTCCGGCGTCTCGGCCTCGTAATGGGCGGTAGCGACCAGAACCGGCCGCGGCGGCTCGGCCTTTTGCGCCACGGTGTCATTACACCCGGCCAGCGCGATTGCCATCAGGGCCAGCGAAGCACCTGCCAAGAGCCTGGAATAGCTCGACAAAATCGACCGGACGAACATCGGACACTCCTGCGGCTGTGTTCCGGAGAAATGTCGACTAATCACTGATAAAAGTCAATAATCGTCAGTCATCAGAAAAACGTGAGCGTTAAGGGCTCGTAAGGGGCCCCTGTTCGGAGAGGTGGCATAGCAGGGTGGGCAAAGCCACCAGGTCGCGCGAACGCGCGCCCGATGACAGGCTCCGCGTGCCCACCGCGTCTGTCGCCATCGAGCAAAGATGGTGGGCACGGCGCGCGAAGCGCGCGCCTCTGCCCGCCCTAGGAAGCCGCTACCGGCCCTCCTCCGCGAACTCGTGCTCGCTCTCGTGGCCGCCGACGAAGACCAGGATGCCGGCGATCAGAGGCAGAACCGCCAGGACCAGGAGGCCGGTCGAGGTCTGGCCGGTGGCTTCCTTGACCCAGCCAATCAGATAGGGCCCGGCGAAGCCGGCGAGGTTGCCGATCGAGTTGATCAGAGCGATGGCGCCGGCGGCCGCCATGCCGGACAGCCAGGCGGTCGGCAGGGTCCAGAACACGCCGAAGCAGCAGAATACGCCGATCGCGGCCACCGTCAGCGCCACCATCGTCAGGATGGGATCGGTCAGATAGGAGGAGACGCCGAGCGCAGCGGCCGTGAGAAGGAGCGGCGCGCCGACATGCATCACGCGTTCGCGCGTGGCATCGGAATGACGCGCCCACAGAATCATCGCGATGGTGCCGAACAGGTACGGGATCGCGGTGACGAAGCCAGTCTGCGCGTTGGTGAGGCCAAACGCCTTCACGATCTGCGGCAGCCAGAACTGCATGCCGTAAAGTGCACCAACGAAGCCGAAATAGATCAGGCTCAGCGCAATCACCTTCGGCGACGACAAGGCTTCGCCGAGCGAGAGGTGCTTCACCGCCTGCTTGGCCGCGACCTCCGTATCAAGCCTGGCCTTGAGCCAGGCCTTCTGCTCGGCCGACAGCCAGTCCGCCTTCTCCGGCTTGTCCGTGAGATAGAACCAGGTGACGATGCCGAGCAACACCGACGGCACGCCCTCGATAATGAACAGCCACTGCCAACCCTGCAAGCCCAGCACACCATCGAGCCCGAGCAGCAGGCCCGAGATCGGCGCGCCGATCACGGTCGAGACCGGCACCGCGATGGCAAAGGCCGCGAGGAAGCGCGCGCGATATTCGGCCGGGTACCAATAGGTGAGATAAAGGATGATGCCGGGGAAGAAGCCGGCCTCGGCGACACCGAGCAGGAAGCGGAGGACGTAGAAGCTCGTGACGCCGTTCACAGTCGCCATCAGCGCCGAGATGATGCCCCAGGTCACCATGATGCGGGCGATCCAGCGGCTTGCGCCGAACCTCTCCAGCGCCAGGTTGCTCGGCACCTCGAAGATGAAATAGCCGATGAAGAAGATACCGGCGCCCCAGGAGAAAATCAGCGGCGTGAACTTCAATTCCGCATTCATGGTCAGCGCGGCGAAGCCGAGATTGACGCGGTCGAGATAGGAAAAGAAATAGGCCAGCACCAGGAACGGAATCAGGCGCCAGGAGATGGCGCGGATGGTCGAAGTCTCGATCGCGCTTTTGTTGGGGTTCTTGGCAGTGCCTGCAGAACCGGCGAAGGTTGTGGTCTGGCTCATGGCGTCCCCCTTGGTTTTGCTTTTTCTCGGGCTAGGGGCGGTTTTGAGCATCGCGGCGAAAGAGTCAATGGAGCAAGCAATGCACGGAACGCAATCGACCACCCCCGTTGCGCCGTTGCAGGTGTCGCTTACCCGCGCTGCCCTCGCCCTCGTCGTGATCGCCTGCGGCCTTTCCCTGCGCTGGTATGGCTTTCCGCTTGGGCTGCCCGCCTTCATAGTGAAATATGGCGGCTCGCTGCTCTGGGCGACCATGGTGTTTTTCCTGGTCGGAGCCGTGCTGCCACACCTGACGCGGACGCAGATTGCGGCCATTGCGGCAGCGATTGCGGTTCTGGTCGAGCTCTCCCGGCTGGTGCATACGCCCTGGCTCGATGCGTTCCGCCTCACGACCGCAGGCGCGCTGCTGCTGGGGCGAATCTTCTCGCCGTGGAATATCTTGGCCTATGCGATCGGTATCGTGTTCGGCACCTGGATCGACTGCTTCGTAGGGTGGGCAAAGGCGCCCTAGCGCCGTGCCCACCATCTTGCCTCAAAGAAACAGAAGTGGTGGGCACGCTTCCGCCTTCGCTCTTCGAGCTACGGCGGACAAGTCGCTTTGCCCACCCTACGAAGCCTAACCCACCCGACGCGGGCTACGAAGCCGCATCCTGCTCCGCCAATTGAAAGCGCTCGAAACGATCGAGCTCGTCCTCGATCCTGCGCTTCAACTCCTTGCGGCCGGCCGTCTTCCTGCCGTTGCCGACCCAGGTCCATTTCTGCATCAGGAGTTTTCTGTTCTGCCGGTCGGTCTTCAAATCGAGCGCGGCGGCGATCTCGTCGCCGACGAGCACCGGTAGCGCAAAATAGCCGAGCTTGCGCCTGGCCTTCGGCACATAGGCTTCAAAGAGGTGATTGTAGCCGAAGATCAGGTTGGTGCGCTTGCGCTGGATGATCAGGGGATCGAAGGGCGAGAGGATGTGCACGAGATTCGGCGGCGCGCCCTCGCCCGGCTCCAGCGCTGACGGCGCCGCCCAATGCTCCTGCTTGCCGGCGCCCTCGAGCGCGATCGGCACGAGATCGCCGCGACGGACCCGCGATGCGATCAGGCGCGCCACCGCCTTCTTGCTGGGCGCGTCGAGATGGCAGATCGAATCGAGGCTCACGAGCCCTTGCGACCGGAGCGCGCGGTCGAGCAGGTAGTTCGTACTGTCCTTCGCGGAGGCCGGCTTCGGCAGCTTGTCCCAGCCGAAATGGCGCGTCATCAGCTCATAGGTCTTGAGCATGCCCTGCCGTTCGCTGATCGTAACGGCGCCGGTGTAGAAGGCGAGTTGCAGCGCCCGCTTCGAGGGCTTGCGGCTCTGCCACAGATGCTCCTTCTCGGTGAGGACGTCATCATCGATGTCGCGGATCGTCAGTGGACCGGCCCGCACCAGCCGCATCACCTTGCGCATGTCGGCCGGGGTCACCGATGCGAACCATTTGTGCCCCTCACGGCGGTGCTCGCGCATCGCCGGCAGAAAAAAGCGGAAGTCGCTCGACGGGACGTACGACAGCGCATGCGTCCAGTATTCGAACACGCTTCTGTCGACGCTCTGGGCGTGGTGCAGATCGGCACGGCGATAGGACGGAATGCGGCTGTAGAGAATGTGGTGATGGCAGCGCTCGATGACGTTGATGGTGTCGATCTGCACGTAACCCAGATGGGCGATGGCATCGGCGACCGCTTGCGCGCCCGTGCCAAAGGGCTCGCACCTATCGAGCCGCTGCGCGCGCAGCCAGATCTGCCGTGCTTGCGACGTATGCAGCGGGAGTGGTTTGGGCGTTCGGGACATTGCGAGCGGCAATGTAGCGGGATTCGCAGGGAGTCAAACAAACAACGGCAAAGAAAAAGCCGCGCTGCCACCTGCTGACAGCGCGGCCGTAACAGGCACGAACGTCTGTGCTACTTTATCATCTGCGCCTTCATGTAGTGTTTGCAGGCGCTGGGCATCTTGCCGTTGCTCATGTCAGTGTTGGCCATCGCCATTTCCTTGCTCATGCCCATCTTGGTCGTGCTGTCGGGCATGGCAGCCACCGTCGTGAGCGTGGCGCCCATATTGGCGCCCGTGCAAGCCATCATCTTCGCCGAAGCGGGCGAAAGCGCGAGTGCGACAAAGGCGGTGGCCGTCAGCAAAGTTTTCATCGAAAAGCCTCCTCCATAAAACGAAACCGGCGTCATGCCGGCCTTCGCAATTACGTATTGTCTGCGAGGAGCGTTTCGCGGAGAAGACAATTTCATTGCTGCAATGCAAAGGGCCGGCCGGCTCAAGGGCTGCGCTTCGATCCCTTGGCGCGGTCGCCAACACTGCCAGTCGCGATATCAGGCTCGCAGGCGGCCTTGCCGCGGTCGGTCGCCTGGCAGCGATAGACGCTGCCGGTCAGGCGGTCGACCAGCCACATATTGTCCTCGGTCGCGCCTTCGAGGCCGACATAGCGATTGGTGAGACCCGTGACCAATGTCGATAGCAGGATCGCGACCGCGATCATCGCCGCGCCGATATAGACGGGCATTGAACTTTGCGAAGTCGTCCGATCCGGCGGGCCCCCACGATAGGACTGATACTCACTCGGCCTTGGCACTGTTCGGAACCGGCTCTCTTCGCGTGGCTAGCGCTTCTTCTGGGGTGAAGGGTTTTGCTAGGCGCCCATCTGGCCGATTTCTTGTTCGCAGCCGGGCCGCGCGACGACCGCTTTGCGGCCATCGTCGAGCAAGGTTGCCAAAACGAAGAGGCGGCCCGGATCGGGCCGCCGTTGCTTCGCCTGTTTGCTTATCAGCGGCGGCCGAACAATCCGCCCATCATGCCGCCGAAGAGGCCGCCGGGGCCGCCCATTGGGCCGCCACCGCCGCCACCACCACTATTATAATAGCGTCGGCCGCCACCACCGGAGGAGCGCCGGCGCGTTGGCTCGTCGTCAGCAGATTCTGAGGAGGCAGAGCGCGTCGAGATAATCTCCGACTGCAGAGCCTTGTGCTGAAGCTTGTTGAGGTAGCCGGTGGCGGGATAGCCACGTGCCGCCTGCCAGCGCTTGACCACTGAGCGCGTCTCGTCGTCGAACTTGCCGGTCGCCTTGACGTCAAAGCCGAGCCCGGTGAGGCGGCGCTGCACGTCGCGGCGCTGACCTTTGTCGAGACCGATCTGGTCCTCAGCGACCTGGCTGGCTTCCTCGGTAAAAGTGGCGGGATCGACCCCGGCGGTCAGATTGCGCGTGGTGTTCGACGGACCGTCCTGCAATGCCGCAATGCGAGCGAGAGCAATCGCCTTGAACGTGCCGTTCGGATAATTGGTGAGATAGGCGTTGAGCTCTTCCACCTTGTTGGAATCCTTGATCGAGCGCCAGAACTCGAGCTCGACGTCGGTGCCCGGCTTGGCCGAAGCCGATGCCGACGCACTCGAGGCATCGCTCGCGGCGGCATCCGGCGCCCCAACCGGATTGAGATAGACGTTACCAGTGAGGTTGGTATGGCCCCAGGGCAATTGACTCTTGTTGGTCTCGTCGTTGACCTGGGCACGGACCTTGGTCATCGCCTGCTGGATCTCGAGGCCGGGCTGGGCAATGTTGGCCACGAGCGCGCGGGTGAACGGGCTGTTGGTGCCGGCCTCGCCATCGAGAGCGGTCTGGCCAGGGCCGGTGGCAAACGCGATCAGCGTACCCTCGCCCGATTTCATCTCGGCAAGGCCGGTCTGCACGTTGACCGAGCGCGTGGCCTTGGCTGAACGAATCTTTGCCGCGAACGGATTATCACGGCAGGCGTCCAGAAACACGAGCTTCACCTTGGCGTCCGCCATGGTCTGATCGAGCGTGAGGTCCACGTTGATTGCCGCGCCCAGCTTGACGTCCATCTCGGATTTCAGGTCGGCATCGATCGGCAACAGGTAGTTGACGCCGTTCACGGCGATGCCGTGGCCGGCATAGAAGAACACGGCGACATCGGCGCCTTCACTCTTCTTGCCGAACTCCAGGAGCTTTGCCGTCATGGCGTCGCGGGTGAGGTTGGATCCCTCGACGACATCGAAGCCGACGTTGCGCAGCACCCTGGCCATCGCCTTGGAATCGATCGCCGGGTTGGGAAGCTGCGGGACATTCTTGTAGGCGGAGTTGCCGACCACGAAGGCGACACGCTTGTCGGCCAAGGCTGCGTTGCCGCTGATGAGAAATGTGGCGATTGAAATTGCTGCTAACAAGAAGCGCATGATCATTCTCCCCTGATCCAAACTTCCTGGCTGCCCTCGGATCGACCAAAGCCGATCCGATGTTAGCAATCTGATCCAGTCCACGAGAAAGCAATGTGATCTGGATCACTCGGGGATTTCTGCTGCTCGAACCGAGCTGGACGACGCTGCGACGTCTACTTTTCGGGCTGCTGACACAGCGGCAATAACGGCGGGTGACGAGCAATAAGAAGAGAATGTACCCGTTGGTGCGAGGAGTCCAGCGAGCCCGATGCCTGGCGACACCAACGGTTTGAAAAAGTCGACGATCGACGCCGCGCCCATTCGAAGCGCGAAAGAGACAGGCGTGCTTCCCGACCAACGCAAACGTCCCTGTCTTGTCGTGGTGAGGTGCTGCGCCAACCAACAGGCGATTGGATGCCGGCCGGCTCCGGCGCTAGAATAAGCATCGAGATCAATCCATTTCTGAATGTGATATGTATCACATCAGGGTGTTTGAACCTGACCTAGACTCGCAGCATCAAATCGCTATCAGGCGTCACAGCGAGGATTTGAGACAATGCCCCATTTCAACAAGCTTTTCGGATTGAAGGCGATTACCCTTTCGGCCGCGCTGTCGCTGACGGCAGGCCTGGCGTTCGGCGGCGACAACAACATCACCGCCAACCAGATCCTGAATGCGCTGAAGCCAAAGCCCCTGACCCGCGGCCTGTCCGTCGGTCCGCAGGCTGAGACTGCGGATCAGGCCAAGGAGGCGAGCTTCCTGAATACCGTGCGCAACCGGCAGACCCGTTCGCTCTCGATGGGCGAGCGCGATCAGATCGCCGACCTCGCGGCGAGCAAGCCGAAGATCGATCTGGAGATCCAGTTCGACTACAACTCGGCCAACATCGCCACGACTTCGGTGGGCTCGGTGCAGGCGCTCGGCAAGGCGCTGTCGGATCCGGCGCTGAAGGGCTCGACCTTCGTGGTCGCCGGCCACACCGACGCGATCGGCAGCGATCCGTTCAACCAGGATCTGTCCGAGAGGCGCGCCGACACCATCAAGAAGTACCTGGTGCAGAACTATGGCCTCAACGGCAGCGATCTCGTCACCGTCGGCTATGGCAAGACCAAGCTGAAGGACACCGCGAACGGTGCCGACCCGATCAACCGTCGCGTCCAGGTCGTGAACATGGAAACCAAGTCGACCGCCTCGAAGTGATGGCGGCATCCCATTCGAACACTCGCCCGCCGCGCCCGCGGCGGGCGAGTTTCATATCCAGTTCTGGAAGATCATCAACCGGTTGAAGGTCTGCATCGAGGTGCCGACGAAGGCCGCGGAGATCGGCAGCATGACGGCGAAGCCGATGGCTGCGACCGCGACATAGGTCCACAGCACCCAAGGTGGGAGCTTCTCACGTCGCAGCACATAGACCAGTGCCAGCGAGGACGCGGTTGCAGCCGGCAGATAATAGTAAATAAAGCCGAGCGTGCGCGGCAGCAGTGCCCATGCGAGATATGGGCCGAAATAAAATGCCGAGATCAGGAACACATCCCAGCGCCGCGTGACGATGAAGTCGCGCAACACGACGGCCAGCGCGAGCAGCGCCGGCCACAACACGAGGGGATTGCCGAGGAAGACGACCGCGGAGATGCTGTCGTCGCCGACCTTGTCGAACAGGAACCATACCGGGCGCACGAGAAACGGCCAGGACGGCCATGAGCTCATGTAGGTATGCCCGGCGATCGCAGTCGTGGTGTTGTCGGCAAAGATGCGCCGCTGCGCCTCGATCAGATCGGATGGCGACAGCCCATACAGCGGCACGAAGGTCGCAAGATAGAACACCGCCGGCAAGGCGACGAAGCAAAGTGCAAAATGCTGCGCCCTGAAATCGGGCCAGAGGTCGGGGCGATACCAGTCGGTCGGCTTCGCGTCGGCAAACAGCGTGCGCCAGCTCTGCATCAGACGGATCGCCGCGACGATGACGATGCAGACCGCGAGCGGAAACAGCCCGCTCCATTTGCAGGCGGCGGCAAGACCGAACAATCCGCCGGCCAGCGCAAACAACCGGTGCGGCCGCTCTCTCCGAAAGCCATGCATGAAGGCCGCTGACGCCAGCAGGCCGAAGGCAAGCGAAAAGACGTCGAGCATGGCGATGCGCGACTGCACGAACAGCATCTGGTTGAAGAAGGCGATCAGCGCCGCCGCGATCGCGGGCCCTTCCGCCGAAAACAGCACAACGCCGCAAAGATAGACCGCGACGACCGCGAGCGCGCCGAACAGCGTCGCCGGATAGCGCCAGCCCAGCGAATTGTCGCCGAAGATCGCTATCGACAGCGAGATCAGCTCCTTTGCGAGCGGCGGATGCATCGGATTGAGCACGGGCTTGGGCATCACCGGCTCGAGCATCTGCCGCGCCGCCGGCACGTAGTGCACCTCGTCGAACACGAACTTATCCGGCGTGGAGACACCGATCAGAAGCACGAGATGTGTGATCAGGAAAATCACGACAGCGATCACTGCTCTCCGCGACATAGGCGACGCAGGATTCACTTCGTGCTGTCGTTGTGGGGATGCTTTGCGTGGCAAATCTGCTTCACCGCGAAGAAAAATATCTTTGGTCGACGCATTGAACGCATTCTGCCGCTACTGTCACTAACCATGACGCTCGTGCTGCGCTACTAGTGATAATTATACCACATCGCAAGCGAGCGCGATCCGGTACGATACGGGACACATCGATCGGCGACGAAATGAATTTGCGACTTCGCGTTCTTCTTTCCTTCTTGCTCGGGGCTCTCTCTTGCGCGGCATCCGCCGCACAAGCACAGACGCGCGTCGGCGAAGCCGTGGTAATCCAGAACGAAGTGGTTCGCGTCGCGGCGACGGCGACGCAGATCAACGTCGGCGACGGCATGCTGCGCGACGAGACCGTGCGCACCGGCGCCGACGCCGCGGCACGCTTCGTGATGGCCGACAGCACCAATCTATCGCTCGGGCCGGGCGCCACGCTCAAGCTCGACCGCACCGTCTTCAACGACGAGCACAGCTATCGCGACGTTGCGATCCGCATGACCACGGGCGCGTTCCGCTTCGTGACCGGACATTCGGAGAAGGCCGCCTACAAGATCACGACGCCGCTCGCGACCATCGGCGTGCGCGGCACCACGCTGGACATCCTCTCGCAACGCGGCCGCTCCGTGGTCGTCTTGCAGGAGGGTGCGGCCAGCGTCTGCACGCTGGGCTTCCAGTGCGTGCAGCTCACCCAGCCCGGCGACACCGCGATCATCACCTCGACGGGCGGTCGGACCACGATCACCAAAACCAACTCGCCACCCTGGACCTTTGCCGCGACCTGCACGGCTGCGGCCGGGTTGTGCTCGGTCAACCAATATGCCGACGCCGCGCCGACCATCACGCCCGCCGTCCATGACGACGGCATGCTGTGCGGGCGGTGACCATGGCGAAGCTCGGAGTTCGCAGCATCGTCCTCTCGGCCGCCTTGATCGCGGTGACCACGCTCGTGCTGCTCGCGGTACAGTTGCAGCCGGCTGCCGCCCAGAGCTGCACCGAGTGCTCGCCGACGCCGACACCCACTCCGACGTACAGTCCCTCGCCGACCCCTACGCCCACGCCCTCACCCAGTCCTTCGCCGTCGCCTGCTCCCTCACCGACGCCCGGGGCGAACCCGACCACGTCGGGAGCCGACACCAGCGCCGGCTCGATCGGCGACCTCGCCAACCAGCGCTTCAACCAGATGATCACGAACCGGGTGCTCGGCTCGGTGCTGCTCGGCGTCAACGAGCAGGTCAATTGCAGCGACTGCATCAGCGCGTTCGGCTCGGCCGGCTCGTTCTCCGCCGGCGTCCATGGTCGCAAGGAGCTCACCAGCAATCTGTCCCTGCTCGCGGGCCTCGCCTACACGCAATACAATGAGGGCGGCTATCACGTCACCAGTGCGCCGATCGGCGCCTTTGCACTGCGCTACGATTTCACCGACTGGGGCTCGTCACGCCCGTTCTTCGACATAGGAACGGTGCTCACGCCCTGGGAGAAGGTGCGCTATACCCGCAATTATCAGACGAGCCTTGGCGCGGTCACCGTCACTGGCTCGGCCGACAGCTCGAATTACGCCGTCTACGGCCGGGCCGGCTGGATCAGCCGGATGTCGCCGCGCGACGAGGTCGCGGCCTCGGTCGAGTTCTGGCAGCTCTGGCAGCGAGTGTCCGGCTATAGCGACCCGACCGTCGCGTTCAACCCGTTCGATGCAACGATCGCCGGCGGCACCGATCGCACCAGCCTCGTCAAGCTCGGCGGGCAATGGACGCATCTGTTCGGCAGCACGGTGGAGGCCAACGTCAACGGCGGCTGGGTGCAATCGTTCGGCACGCATTCAGGCATCGTCGCTACCGTCACCGGCAACGGCACGGTGGTGCCGACCATCGGCAATCAAGGCTGGTTCGAATATGGCAGCCGACTCGGCTTCCGCTTCGCGCAAGGGTGGATCGTCGACCTCTTCGCCAACGGCACGCTCGGCCCGCAGCCCGTCGGCAACACCATCCACGGCGGCGTGGGCTTGCGTATCAATTATTGATGTATTGTAGGGTGGGAAAGCGAAGCGTGCCCACCGCTTCTATCGCAATTGGGGGAAGATGGTGGGCACGGCGCTTCGCGCCTTTGCCCACCCTACGATCCGTAGTCGTGGCGCGAGCGCGCCGTCATGCCGCGGACTTCCCCTCGAATGCGCGGCGCAAGATGTCGACATCCAGCTTGACCATCTTCATCATCGCCTGCATCGCGCGTGCAGCGGCGGCCTTGTCCGGACTCGACAGAAATTCGAACATCACCTTCGGCACCACCTGCCAGGACACGCCGTAGCGATCCCTGAGCCAGCCGCACTGCCCTTCACTGCCGCCATGAGCGAGGAACGCACTCCAGACGCTGTCGACCTCGGCCTGGTCGTCGCAATGGATCATCAGCGAGAGCGCGTGGGTGTACTCCATCTTCATGCCGCCGTTGAGCGCGACCAGGGGCTGACCGGCCACCGTGAACTCGACGACAAGCACGGAGCCTTCCTTGCCGGACGGATTGTCGGAAACGTTGCGCTGGACGTGCGTGATCGCCGAATTCGGAACGAGCGAGACATAGAACTTGGCGGCTTCCTCGGCATCGCCGTTGAACCACATGCAGGGCACGAGCTTGGACATCGTGAAGGCTCCTCTTCGATCCTCTGGGCTTCGATCAGGCGTTCGCCATGCCGGGCCGGTTCGGCGCCGCCGCCATGTCCAGCCAGTTCACACCCCACATATGACCATCGGGATCCTCGAAGCTGCGGCCGTACATGAAGCTGTATTCGTCCTTCGGGCTGGGATCGGCCACCCCGCCCGCAGCCTCGGCCCTGCCGACGATATCGTCGACCTCGCTCCGACTGTCGGCGGACAAGCAGAACAGCGCCTGGTTCGAGATCTTTGCATCTGCAATCGGCTTCGGCGTGAACTGGCGGAATTTGTCGTGGGTCGTCAGCATCGCGTAGATGGTCTCGGAAATGACCATGCAGGACGCCGTGTCGTCACTGAATTGCGGGTTCCTGGTCGCGCCTATTGCCTCGTAAAAGGCGGTTGCGCGCTTGAGATCGGTCACCGGCAAATTGACGAAAATCATCCTTGGCATCGGAAGCTCCTTGGGCGGGGTTTCTGCCCAAGGACGGATGGCCCGCCGGCCATCCGACACGGCTTCCAAATATTTTTCGGACTGTCACACTGCTGGGTTCTGTCGCCCGCGCGCAATTTTTGCGGTCAGGTCGCGATCGGCGTCGGCATCGTCAGGAATGCCCGCGTGGCGTGCCAGAACAGCGCCCGATTGATCGCCAGCACCACCGAATGCGCGGTTCCCGGCAGGATGGCGAACTGCCGATCGCCGTTCGGCAGCTTGTTGTAGAACGCCTCGAGGTCGGCAACGGTCGCGATGCCGTCGAACTCCCCGCGCACCAGGAGCACCGGCGCGAGCACCTTCTCCGGGTCCACCACGGGCAGGTTGGTCGTCATGTCGAGGTAAGTGCCGGTCGGGATCTGGTCGCCGAACTGAAGCTCGACGTCGGCGAGCACGTCCATCACGGCGGGATCGCTGGTGCCGGGTTTGTCGCGGGTCGCGATCGAGCGGATCATCTCGCGATCGCGCTTGCGCATGTTGTGGGTGCGGTAATAGTCGACCTGCTCGGCGCGCTTCGTCAGCGTCGGCGAGCCCTCGCCCTTGTAGGTGAAGGCGGCGAACACCAGCCGGTCGATGCTTTCAGGGGCAACCATCGCGTAAGCGCCGGCCCGCAACGCACCTGAGGACTCTCCGACGAAATGGAATTTCCTCTGCCCGGTTTCGCGCGTGATCACCTCGACCGCGGCTTTCAGATCGGCAACGCCGCTTGCGATGTCGGAATTGCCGGAAGTGCGCCCCGACTTGCCGTAGTTCTCGTGGTCCAGCGTCCAGCAGTCGAAGCCGTAGCGAGCGAACTCGTTCATGGTCGAGTATTCGCCCTTGCCGGGCACGCTGAGATCGAACACTCGCGAGGTGACGGAGGAGCCGTGCACGAACACCACGACCGGCCGCGCCGCCTCACCCACTCTGGGCGCACCGAGCCGTTTGCGGAACATCCACAAGGGCACGTCGCCCTTCTTGGCCCAGTATTCGCTGGACCAGACGTCGGCGGGTTGATCGGCGGCGCGGGCCTGCGGCAGAGCGCCAGCCAGCGTGGCCCCGAGCGCTCCGGCTCCCTTGATCAGAGCACGCCGCGGCAGCAAATGATTGGACTCCGCCATAGAGACCTCCCTCGCCTTGTCTTGATGCAGGCTCTGGCGAAGCCTAGCAGACATGGGCGAAAGCGTCAGCCACAACCTCCGTCATTCCCCGCGAAGGCGGGGAATCCAGTACACAGCGGCTTCTCCGTATCCTCGCACTATCTCTGGAATACTGGATCGCCCGCCTGCGCAGGCGATGACATCGAGAATGTAGGACGAACCTGCCGCAAGCTCGCTATTGCGAGCGCGACGCCTAACTCAGACCGTTCACTTCGCTTCGTTCGGATCACGGTGCACCGGGTCGATCCACAGCACGGTCTGGGGCTTCTCGACCGGCTCGATGTCGAGATTGATCGCGACCGCCTCGCCGTCGCTGCGCACCAGCACGCATTCGAGAACCTCGTCGGGGCTGGCGTTGATCTCCTGGTGCGGCACGTAAGGCGGCACGTAGATGAAATCGCCGGGGCCAGCCTCTGCCGTGAACTGGAGATGATCGCCCCAGCGCATGCGAGCCTTGCCTTTCACCACATAGATGATGCTCTCGAGATGGCCATGATGATGCGCGCCGGTCTTGGCGTCCGGCTTGATGCTGACCGTGCCTGCCCATAATTTCTGCGCGCCGACGCGCGCGAAATTGATCGCGGCCTTGCGATCCATGCCGGGCGTCGAGGGAACATTGGGATCGAGCTGGTTGCCGGGAATCACCCGCACGCCGTCATGTTTCCAGCGATCGTCATGATCGTGATGGGAGTGCGTGTGGTCATGGCCGCTCATGTGTCTGCTTTCCGTTGGTTCCGTGCACGGCAGGCTAACCAAAGCCGCGGCATCAAGCCATACCAAAAACGGAACGCTCTTAGGCGCCCAACGTTGTCTTCCTAAGAAAACCGGAAGGAGATTTTCATGGGAAGCACGAGCGACAAGATCAAGGGCGCCACCAACGAGGCGATCGGCAAAGCCAAGCAAGGCATAGGCGAGGCCACAGGTTCCGACCGCATGAAGGGCGAAGGCACCGTGCAGGAGATCAAGGGCAAGGGCCAGCAGGCCATGGGCGACGCCAAGGATGCCGCGAAGGAAGCGATCGATCGCGCGGCGGCGAACGCCAAGCGCACCGCAGAGTAAAGCGCGCGCGACTGAATACGAAAAGACCGGCCTTGCGGCCGGTCTTTTTGTTTGCGCTTGGTACCCGGCGTCACTTCACCCCGAGCAATTCCACGTCGAACATCAAGGTCGCATTCGGCGGGATCACGCCGCCGGCGCCGCGTGCGCCGTAGCCAAGTTGCGGCGGGATGATCAGCGTACGCTTGCCGCCGATCTTCATTGTGGCGACGCCTTCGTCCCAGCCGGCGATCACGCGGCCCTTGCCGATCGGAAACTCGAACGGCTCGTTGCGGTCGACGGAGCTATCGAATTTCTTGCCCTTCTTGCCGTTCTCATAGAGCCAGCCGGTGTAGTGCATCACGCAGATCTGGCCGGGCTTTGGCGAGGCGCCGGTGCCGACGACGCTGTCGATGATCTCGAGGCCTGAAGCTGTGGTCATGGTTTTTCCTGCGGTCTGGGCCGATGCCGGGGTGGAAACGAATGTCGACACTGCGCCGATTACGGTAATCGCGAGCGCCGACATGAGGGTGAGGAGTGCACGCTGGACACGCTGCATAAGACACCTTCCGTTTGGAGCGGGAGGTGTCTAGCGCAACGCGACAGGCGTGACCAGCCTTATCAGGCCTCGATGTTCTCCAGCCGCACCGGCAGCTTGCGGACGCGCTGGCCGGTAGCGTGATAGACCGCATTGCAGATCGCGGCATTGGTGCCGACATTGGCGAGTTCGCCAAGTCCCTTCACACCTGCGGGATTGATGCGGTCATCCTGCTCGGAGAGCATGATCACCTCGACATCGGGCACATCCGCGTTCACCGGCACGAGATAGTCGGCGAAGTTGTCGTTGACGTAGCGCGCGGTGCGCTCGTCGATCTCGGTGGCCTCCAGCAGCGCCGAGGACATGCCCCAGATCATCCCGCCCATCAGCTGGCTGCGCGCCGTACGTGGATTCATGATGCGGCCAGCGGCAAAGGCACCGACCAGGCGCGGCGTGCGGATCTCATGCGTGAAGCGATTGATCCTGACCTCGACAAATTCGGCACCGAAAGCGTAGGCGATCCCGTCCTTCAAGCTGGGTCCGCCGACCAGCCGCACGTGGCCGCTGTGCATGGCCTCGAAGGCATCCGGCGGCGCGCCCTCCGGCTTCCACTCGCCATACTCCTCGACCACGCTGATGCCGAGTGCGTCGAACGCCTTTTCCCGGTCGAGCGGCTGGTCGCTCCGCGCAGCCTGGGTCGCCGGCGTCTGCCCCATGCCCACGGTCTCCTTGGCCCTGTCAGTGAGGCCTTCGTTCGGCATCAGCGCGCGGAACAAGCGCTGGCGCACCTTGTCGCACACCATCATCACGGCAGAGCACGTGCTGGCCGTCGAATTCGAGCCGCCCGCAACCGGGGCCGGCGGCAGGTCGCTGTCGCCGATATAGACCGCGACCTTCTCCAGGGGCACACCGAGGCGTTCGGCCGCAGCCTGTGCGATCACCGTGTAGGCGCCGGTGCCGATCTCATGGCCGGCCAGCTCGACGCGGGTGCGGCCGTCACGTTGCAGGCGCACCCGCGCCGCCGACGGTCCCATCTGGGTCGGATAGCACGTGGCCGCGCAGCCATAGCCGATCAGCCAGTCGCCATCCGCCATCGATTTCGGCTGGGCTGAACGCTGCGACCAGGCGAACGCCTTTGCACCCTCGTCGAAACAGGCCATCAGCGATCGCGACGTGTAGGGCTTGCCCCCGATCGGCTCGGTCGCGGTGTCGTTGACGCGACGCAGCTCGATCGGGTCCATGTCGAGCTTGACGGCGAGCTCGTCCATCGCGCTCTCCAGCGCGAACATATAAGGCACCTCCGGCGGCGAGCGCATGAAACCGGGCGTGTTGCGGTCGGCGCGCACGATGGACACGAGGCTGTCGACATTCGGGCAGGCGTAGAGCCGCGTCGTGGTCTTGGTGCCGCCGACGCAATAGGAATCGGGGCGCGAGGAGATCTCGGCTCCCTCATGGCGGAGCGCGACGAGCTTGCCGTCCCTGCTCGCGCCGAGCTGGATCTGATGCCGCGTCTCGGCGCGGTAAGTCGCAATGGTAAAGCCCTGGTCGCGCGGTGGCACCAGTTTGACCGGACGGTTCAGACGGCGCGCGATGCTGGCGATGATCGCGGTCCGCGGCGTCATCGAGCCGCGCGAGCCGAAGCCGCCGCCGACGTAAGGATTGACCACCCGGACGTTGTCGGCGTCGATGCCGAGCTGTTCGGCGACGCCGTTCTTCAGGCCATAGACATATTGGCTCGGTTCATAGACGAGCAGATTGTCGCCCATCCAGACGCAGCTCGTCGTGAACAGCTCCATCGGATTGTGGTGCTGTGTCGGCGTCTCATAGGACGCGGTGAGCTTGACCTCGGCCTCGTCGAACGCCTTCGCGAAGTCGCCGACCTTCGGGTCCTCCTTGAACATCGCGTTCTGGCCCTTCGCGGCGGCCGACGTCGTGCCCTGCGAATCGAACGTCGCCGCCGGCATCAGCGCGGTGGTGTTGACCTTGACGCGATTGGCGGCTTCGCGTGCCGCTTCGTAGCTCTCGGCAACGACCACCGCGACGATTTGGCCGTCATGGGCGATATCGGCCGATTTCATCGGTTGGATCGTGGTCCCGGCATAACCGCCGTTGGAGAACAGCTTTGACTCCTTCAGCTTCGGCCCATTCTCGTGCGTGAAGATGTCGATCACTCCGCGCACCCGCTTCGCATCATCGAGCTCAAAACTGTCGATGCGGCCCTTGGCGATCGCGCTGGTCACCAGGAAGGCATAGGCAGGATTGGCGAGCGGCATGTCAGACGCATAGGCCGCCTTCCCCGTCACTTTCGCGGCGGCATCGTAACGCGGCACCGGCTGGCCCATATTGGCCTTCGGCTCGGGAGCAGCAGTGGTCATGGTCAGATCTCCATCGTTACGGCCTGCTGGAGCGCGCGAGCCACCACGCGCCTGCCGAGCGCGATCTTGAACGTGTTGTAGCGCCGGCTCCTGGCGTCGGCGAAGGCCGCCTCCGCGGCACGCTGAGCGAGGCCATCGTCGAACCGCTGGCCCTTCACCAGCGCCTCCGCCTCGCGCGCGCGCCACGGCACGGTGGCAACGCCGCCGAGCGCGATCCGGGCGTTACGGATCACGCCGTCCTGCACGTCGAGCGCAATCGCGGCCGACGACAGCGCGAACTCGTAGGACTGCCGGTCGCGCGCCTTTAAGTAGACCGAGCGCGGCCAGCGCCCGGGAATCGCGAAAGCCGAGATCAGCTCGCCCGCCTGCAACGTCGTCTCGATCTCCGGCGAATTGCCGGGCGGCTTGTGCAATTGCGCAAACGGCAGGCTACGCGTCCCGGATTTTCCAGTGATCTCGACCATCGCGTCGAGCGCGATCAGAGCTTGTGCGAAATCACCGGGATAGGTCGCGATGCATTGATCGGAGGTGCCAAGCACGGCATGCATTCGGTTGAAGCCATCCATCGCCGCACAGCCGGAGCCCGGATTGCGCTTGTTGCAATTCTCATAGGAAATGTCGCGGAAATAGCTGCAGCGGGTGCGCTGCATGACATTGCCGCCGAGGGTGGCCATGTTGCGCAGCTGCGGGCTTGCGGCCAGCTTCAGCGAATTGGCGATGACGGGATAGTTGCGCTGAATTTCAGGGTTCGCGGCAATATCGGACATCTTTGCGAGCGCGCCGAGCCGCAGATTGCCGCCACCGAGATCAACCGCCGACCAGCTCCGCGCCAGCGGATTGATGTCGACGACCGTGACAGGCCGCATCACGTCGAGCTTCATCAGGTCGATCAGCGTCGTGCCGCCGGCGAGCGGCTGTGCGGACGCCTGCGGCAGCGGGTTGTTGTCTTGCGCCGACGAGGCGAGAGCCGAAACGGCGGCGCCGGCATCGGTGGCTCTCTGATAGGAGAACGATCGCATGCGCCTAGCCTTTCATGATGTCGGGCGCAGCCTGCTTCACGGCCGCGACGATGTTGGGATAGGCGGCGCAGCGGCAGATGTTGCCACTCATATATTCGCGGATGTCCTCGTCACTGCCGGCGTGCCCTTCCTTCACACAGGCGACCGCGGACATGATCTGCCCGGGCGTGCAGTAGCCGCACTGGAAGGCGTCGTTGTCGATAAACGCCTGCTGCATCGGATGCAGCCGGTTGCCGCTTGCGAGCCCTTCGATGGTGGTGATGTCCTGGCCTTGCGCCGCGAGCGCCAGTGTCAGGCATGACACCACGCGCCGGTCGCCGATCAGCACTGTGCACGCGCCGCACTGGCCGTGATCGCAACCCTTCTTGCTGCCGGTGAGACCGAGATGCTCACGCAGCGCGTCGAGCACGGTGGTGCGCGCATCGA
This sequence comes from Bradyrhizobium sp. UFLA05-112, assembly GCF_053572325.1. Classification (NCBI taxonomy): domain Bacteria; kingdom Pseudomonadati; phylum Pseudomonadota; class Alphaproteobacteria; order Hyphomicrobiales; family Nitrobacteraceae; genus Bradyrhizobium; species Bradyrhizobium sp. UFLA05-112. The sequence continues at coordinate 35,526 of NZ_JBANBK010000032.1, forward strand.
TGCGAAGATGCTTGTCCTCGCCATTGACGCGCAATGTCACATCGACCGGCAGCGTCGGGTCCTGCGCAGCCGCAGCGCTCGATCCTTGCGTGGCTGCACGTGCGGTCAGCGGAACGAGCGTGCTTGCGGCCGTGCCCGCCATGAAGGCGCGACGATCGAAACCGGAACCTGAATTGTCGGACATGTCGGCCTCCGCCGCCTTCTAAAGAAAGCAGCGCACGCCTGCGCCGCTCATCGCCCGTTAACCGGGGGCGATGAGCTCCGTTCCTCCGTCAACTTTTCCTGATCGCGCGAGGAACCCCGCCTCGCGCATCGAGCTCAATAGCCGAGCGCGCAGCCGTCCTTGCGCGGATCGGAGCCGCCGGTCAGCGTGCCCTTGTCCCAGTCGATCCAGATCGCCTGGCCGCCGCCGAGGGGGCCGACCACGCTCGTGGTCTTGTGGCCGAGCTTCTTCAGGCCGTCGACGACCGCGGCCGGCACGCTATCCTCCAGCTGATAGACACCCTCGTAATGCAGTCCGCGCGGCATATCGATCGCCTCCTGCACGTCGCAGCCATAATCGAGGATGTTGGTCAGCACATGCGTCTGGCCGACCGGCTGATACTGCCCGCCCATCACACCGAACGGCATGACCGCGCGGCCCGCCTTGGTGAGCAGCGCCGGAATGATCGTGTGCAGCGGACGCTTGCCGCCGGCGATGCAATTGGGGTGACCCGGCTGGATACGGAAGCCGCCGGCGCGATTTTGCAGCAACACGCCGGTCTTGTTCGACACGATCGCCGAACCGAAGGAATGCGCGATCGAGTTGATGAAGGAACAGACGTTGCGATCCTTGTCGACCACCGTGATGTAGATGGTCGAAGGATTCATCGGCGGCGCGACATTGGGCAGGTCGAGCAACCCGTCCATGCGGATTTTTGCGATGTACTCGTCGGCGAATTCCTTGGCGAGGATTTTTGCGACATCGATCTTCATGTGGGCGGGATCGGCGACATGCATCTCGCGGATCATGTAGGCGATGCGCGCGGCTTCCGCCTCGAGATGGAAGCGCTCGACGCTGAGCGGCGCGAACTTCTTGAGGTCGAACCGGGAGAGGATGTTCAGCATGACCAGCATGGTGATGCCGGGCCCGTTGGGCGGGCACTGCCAGACGTCGTAGTCCTTGTACGTCGTGCCGATCGGTGTCGTCACCTCGGTCGTATGATCTGCGAAATCGTCGAGCGTGTGCAGGCCGCCAATTCCGCGCAGCGTCTCGACCATGTCCTGTGCGATCGCGCCCCTGTAGAAGGCGTCGCGGCCATCCTTGGCGATCGCGCGCAGCGTCTTGCCAAGCTCGGGCTGGCGGATGACGTCGCCGGCAACCGCCGGCTTGCCGTGCGGCAGCAGATAGCGCTCGGTGTTGGTGCCGTTCTTCAGCTTCTCGAACTGGTTCTTCCAGTCGAAGGCGATACGGGGGGCGACGACATAGCCCTCCTCCGCCGCCTTGATCGCCGGCTGCGCCAGACGGTCGAAACCGAACTTGCCGTGGTCGCGCAGCACGGCCGCAAAGGCATCGACCGCGCCGGGGATCGAGACCGCGTGCGCCGAGGTCAACGGCACGGAGTTGATCTTGCGCTCCAGATACCACTCGACATTGGCGGCCTTCGGCGCCCGGCCCGAGCCGTTATAGGCCGTAATCTTGCCCTCGCCGCGTGGCTGGATCAGCGCGAAGCAGTCGCCGCCGATGCCGGTCGATTGCGGCTCGATCACCCCGAGCAGCAGGCTGCCCGCGACCGCCGCGTCCGCGGCAGTGCCACCCTCGCGCAGCACCTCGACGGCCGCGAGCGCGGCCAGCGGGTGCGAGGTCGCCACCATCGCGTTCTGGGCGTGGACCGTGGACCTGCCGGGGAAATGGAAGCTTCTCATTGGCTGTTCTGCTCTCTTGCCGCGGGCACGCGTAGGTCGCGCCCTCTCGAAAATCCGGGTTTACATGGCACATCCGGACCCTGCGGGGCAATGCTGGCATACCACGGAAATGGCTGCCATCCGCTGCGCGAATGGGGCGCATTTCTGCGGGTTTTCCGGGCGGCTGCCGCCTGCTAAACGAACCGCCATGACTTCTGAGAACACCGCGTACAAGGTCGCCGCCTTCTACCAGTTCGCGCGGCTCGCAGATTACCGCGAGCTGCGTGAGCCGCTGGGCGCGTTCTGCGCCGGCCTCGGCATCAAGGGCAGCGTGCTGCTGGCGCGGGAAGGCATCAACGGCACGGTCGCCGGCTCCGCGGAGGCGATCGATGCCTTCGCGCATGAACTCGCCCACGGCGACATGTTCGGCGGACGGCTCGACAATCTTGAACTGAAATTCTCGACCAGCGAGGCGATGCCGTTCGGCCGGCTCAAGGTGCGGCTGAAGAAGGAGATCGTCACGCTCGGCGACGCCGCCGCCGACCCGACGCGGCAGGTCGGCACCTACGTCGATGCCGCAGAATGGAATGCGCTGATCGCCGAGCCGGATACGCTGGTGCTCGACACCCGCAACGCCTTCGAGGTGGCGATGGGCACGTTCGAAGGCGCCGTCGATCCCGGCATCAGGAGTTTTGGCGAGTTCAGGGACTTTGCCGCGCAGCAGCTCGATCCGGCAAAGCATCGCAGGATCGCGATGTTCTGCACCGGTGGCATCCGCTGCGAGAAGGCGAGCGCGCATCTGCTCGCGCGCGGCTTCGCCGAGGTCTATCACCTCAAGGGCGGTATTCTCCGATATCTCGAGAATGTGCCGGAGCAGCAAAGCCGCTGGCGCGGCGAATGCTTCGTATTCGACGAGCGCGTCGCGCTCGGCCATGGCTTGCGCGAGCGGCAGAAGGACGCCTCCGCCGATGAATGAAATCAAGACGCTCAGCGACCGCATCGACACGCTCGAAGCACGGCTCGCCTATCAGGACGACACTATCGAGCAGCTCAACCAGACCATCACGGCGCAGTGGAAACAGATCGATGCGCTGACACGGCAGATGGCAGCGCTGAACGAGCGTCTCCTGGAGGCCGAAGCCAACGCGCCCGGCCCCGCCAACGAACGCCCGCCGCACTACTGACGCGCCTGCTTTAGGTCTTTTGTTTGAGCATGATCTGTTCGGAAAACCGCTTCACACTTTTCCGGATCATGCTCTACTGCCCTGAAGCCATCGGCAGCAGGTTGAAGACCTCGACCGACATCACCAGCCGGTCGCGCCCGTCCTGCTTGGCGCCATAGAGCGCGCGATCGGCGGCCTCGACGAGCGTTCCCGGCCCACCGGTTCGCTCCAGCCACGGGCGGCAGGCGGCGCCGCCGATCGAGGCAGTGACGCAGCCAGCGGATTCATTGGAGCCATGTACGAGCCCCGCGGCACGGATCGCCTGGCGGATCCGCTCGCCGAGCCTGGCGCAGCCGGCCGCATCGATGTTCGGCAGCAGCACGGCAAATTCTTCGCCGCCGTAGCGCGCAGCGAGGTCGCTGACGCGCTGGGTCTCCGCTGCGATGATTTTCGCGACGGTGCGCAGGCACGCATCGCCCGCGGGATGGCCGTACTGATCGTTGTAGGCCTTGAAGTGATCGACATCGATCATCAACAGGCCAAGGCTCGAGCGATCGCGATAGGCCCTCGCCCATTCTTCCTTCAGCCGCTCGTCGAAGCAGCGGCGGTTGGCGAGCCCGGTGAGGCTGTCCTCGATCGCGAGTGCCTCCAAGCGCTCTTCCAACTCCTTCTGCTCCGTGACGTCGCGGGAGATAGCTACCGCACCGTCAATGCTGCCGTCGGCTCTGCGCGTGGCGCGCAGGGTCGATTCGATCCAGATATCGCCCTTCTCGCTGTGACGGGTGCGATAAACTGTGCGAGCCTCGTCGATCTCGCCCTGCTTGAGCCGATCAATGATCGCCTGAGCGGCCGGCAGATCGGCCGGGTTGATTCCGGCAAGTGCCGAATGCCCAACCAGCTGGTTCGGTCGCCAGCCGACCACGCGCCGGGATGACGGCGAGGCGTATCGGATGCGATCGTCGATGCCGATCCGCGTCACCATATCGCTCGATCCCTCTGCGATCAGGCGGAAGTTGGATTCACTGGCCGCAAGCGCCGCCGCCATGCGCTGGCCGCGCTGCAACTGCCGGACAAGCACCGCACCGATGATCGCAATCAGCATCACCAGCGCGAGCACGTACAGCATCCGCGAGATGGCCGCCGCCCGCCAGGGCGCCAGCAATTCCTGGCGATCGACGGTCGCGATCAGGAGAAGCGGAAAGCGCCCGCTGCGCTTATAGAAGCTGACGCGATCCACGCCGTCCAGCATCGACTTGAACTGATAGGCTCCGCTCGGCTGCAGCTTCGATTCGCGAAACAGCACCCCATCGGCCACGCTGCGTCCGACGAACTTGTCATTGCTGGGATCGCGCGCGATGATGATACCATCGCCATGCACCAGCGTGATGGAGCTGTTTCGACCGATCAGGAACTGCTGGTAGAAATGCGACAAATAGTTCGCACTGATGGTCGCGAGCACGACGCCGCCAAAGCTGCCGTCGAGCTTGTTGAAGCGGCGCGACAGGGTGATCACCCACTCACCGTCGACCAGGCTCTTGATCGGCCGGCCGACATAGGGCTCCCGCTTCGGCGAGAACTGGTGATGCCTGAAGAACTCGTCGTCGCTGAGCGTGGAAGTGACGGCGCCGGCGGACGTCAGCCAATTGCCCTTGTCGTCGATGATAGCGAGGCTGTGAATGCGCTCGATCGCCTTCTTGCGGATTTCGAGGAGGTTGCGCAGTTTCGCGATCGTGGCTGCATCGGTCCCGTCCATCTCCAATCGGCTGACGACGCCAACGACGCCGGAATCGAGCAGGTCGAGGCTGTCCTCGGCGTGCTGGGTCAGCGATCGCGCGAGGTTCGCCATTTCCGTCTCGGTGCCGCGCAGCAAGGCCTCGCGCGAGCTCCATTCACGCCAGCCGCTGATGCCGAGGATGGCCGTGCAGGTGAGCACGACGAATGCCGCCGCCCGCAACGGCAGGCGGCTCAAGCCGGCTCTATAGCTCATGACGTTCATGCGAACAGGATTCTCCGATGCCCGGAAAATCCGCTGCTTCTGTTATCGAAACCTGAAAAGCACGGCGCAATTCGCCTCAAACTGCGCCGATTTACGTAGTCCTACGGTGCTCGCGATCGTCTGATCGCTAACGGCAGGTTAGCGCGTCGAAGGGGAATCTGCCCTCGCGGGGCCTCAGCTGAAGATCGCCTTAACCTTGTCCCATAGCGAGGGACTGTCCGCCTCCGCATTGGCCTTCGATGGCGTCGGCTGGGCGGCGCTCACGGGATCAGAGGCCGGGAAGGTGTCGACCAAGCCGGCATCGAGCCTGGCATGGGTCTCGCGATCGGCGGCGAGCGCCTCGCGCAGATCGTCGGCGTGCTTGTCGTGGGGCGCAGGGTTGAATTTCTCAGCCATGATCTCCTCCATTGGCCGGTCAACGTCGCCGCCTGCCGCGTAGTTCCGCTGTTCCGCTTGGCCCGGCGGGAGCGGCGGTGTATCAGGAACCGCAACATGTCCCGGGGATCATTCGTGCCACGCTCCTCCGCAAAGCCTTTTATCGACGTGCTCTCAGGCCAGCGGCAGACCATTCCGCCGGCCTGGATGATGCGGCAGGCCGGTCGCTATCTGCCCGAATATCGCGAAGTACGCGCCAAGGCTGGTGGCTTCCTCGATCTCTGCTTTACGCCGGAACTCGCCGCCGAGGTGACGATGCAGCCGATCCGCCGCTTCGGCTTCGATGCGGCGATCATCTTCTCCGACATTCTGGTGATCCCCTATGCGCTCGGCCGTTCCGTGCGCTTCGAGGTCGGCGAGGGGCCGCGGCTGGAACCGCTGGATGATCCCGACAAGGTCCGCACGCTGTCGCCGCGCGCCGATTTCGGCAAGCTCGAGCCGGTGTTCGAGGCGCTGCGGATCGTGCGGCGCGCCCTCGATCCGAAGACCGCGCTGATCGGCTTCTGCGGCGCGCCCTGGACGGTCGCGACCTACATGGTTGCGGGCCAGGGCACGCCGGACCAGGCGCCGGCGCGGATGATGGCTTACCGGCATCCGGAGGCGTTCGGAAAAATCATCGACAGGCTGGTCGACAACTCCGTCGACTATCTGCTTGGGCAGCTCGCCGCCGGCGCAGATGTGCTGCAGATTTTCGACACCTGGGCGGGCGTCTTGCCGCCGGCAGAGTTCGCGCGCTGGTCGGTCGAGCCGACGCGGCGCATCGTCGATGGCGTTCGGGCCAAGGTGCCGGATGCGAAGATCATCGGCTTTCCCCGCGGCGCCGGTGCGCTGCTGCCCGGTTATGTGGAGGCGACCGGCGTCAATGCGGTCAGCATCGACTGGACGGCGGAGCCGACCTTCATCCGCGAGCGCGTGCAGTCACGTGTCGCCGTCCAGGGCAATCTCGATCCGCTGGTGCTGATCACCGGCGGCGATGCCCTGAACCGCGCCATCGACGAGGTGCTGGCGAATTTCGCCAAGGGGCGGCTGATCTTCAATCTCGGCCACGGCATCCAGCCGGAGACGCCGATCGCCCATGTCGAGCAGATGCTGAAGCGCGTGCGCGGCTGACGCGTCACAAAAAACTCGAAAACAACCCCATGCAAAGTAGAACGGCACCCCGCCGGGCGTCCCCGGCTGCGCCCAAGGCATTTGACGCGTCGGGCAAATCAGGAGCGCGGAGGCTTACCGCGGCCTGCTGCGCTCGATGATCTCAGCCGCGCCCTTGGCCAAGAGATCGAGCCCGACCGCGCGGCCAAGCTCGCGCGGGCGGTTCGCGGGGCCTGCGCGCGAAGCTTCGATGATGGTGTTGCCGGAGAGATCGAGCACCGATGCGGTCAGCGACATCTGGTCGCCATCGATCGTCGAGAACCCCGCCACCGGCGAATTGCAGTGGCCGTTAAGCACCCACAGCACCTCGCGTTCGGCATCAGCGCAGGCATGCGCGGCGGGATCGTCGATCGACGCGAGGATACGGCGCGTCTGCCAGTCCTGCGCGGCACATTCCACGGCGACGATGCCCTGCCCCGCCGCAGGCAACATCTCCGTTGCCGAGAATTCGTAGGCAATCCGGCTCGCAAGGCCGACGCGGTCAAGCCCCGAGCGCGCCATGATCAGCGCATCGGCAGGACCGACTGCGCCGCCATCGGGCAGCCGCTGCAACTCACGGTTAGCGAGCTTGCGCACGCGGGTGTCGGCGGCGCCGCGGAAGTGGATCACCTCGGCCTGCGGGAACAGCCGCCGCGCATAGGCCGCGCGCCGCACCGCATTGGTGCCGATCTTGAAACCCTTGCCGCGCGACTGCCTGAACGCATCGAGCGAAACACCGTCGCGCAGCACCAGCGCATCGCTGGGCGGATCGCGCGACAGCGTGGCGCCGATCACGAGGCCAGGGGTGTCCTCGTTGCCCGGCATGTCCTTGAGCGAATGCATCGCCGCCTGCAACTCGCCTGACAGCACCGCCGCGCGGATCTGTGCGACGAAGGCGCCGCCCTTGCCGCCATGGGGCAACAGCTTGCTGGTCTGGTCGAGATCGCCCGTGGTGTCGAACTTGACGATCTCGACGTCGATCTCGGGCACGGCGGCGGTCAGGCGGCGCGCGATCTCTTCCGTCTGTGCCAGCGCCATCGCGCTCTTGCGCGTGCCGATCCGCAATCGAATAGCCAAGCCCAGTGCTCCCTCTAGAAGCGCGAATTACCGCGCATCCTCCAATATCATGTCGGAGGCCTTTTCGGCGATCATGATGATCGGCGCGTTGGTGTTGCCCGACACGAGATCAGGCATGATCGATCCGTCGACCACGCGCAAGCCCTCGATGCCCCTCACCTTGAGCCGCTGATCGACCACGGCGAGCGCATCATTGCCCATACGGCAGGTCGAGGTCGGATGATAGATGGTGCTGCCGCGCTGGCGGCAGAACTCCAGCAGCTCCGCATCGGTCGCGACCTTGGGCCCGGGATCGACCTCCTCCACCACAAAGGGCTTTAGCGCCGGCGCGTGCAATATCTTGCGCAGGATCTTCAGGCCCTCGACATTCGTGGTGCGGTCGGTCTCGGTCGACATGTAATTGATGCGGATTTCCGGCGGCACGGTCGGATCAGCACTCTTGATCCGCAAGCTGCCGCGGCTTTCCGGGCGGAGCTGGCACACCGAGGCAGTGAAGCCGGAAAAATCGTGCAGCTTCTCGCCCATCTTGTCGGTCGAGAACGGCAGGAAGTGCACCTGGATGTCGGGCGTCGCGAGCCGTGGACTGGTCTTGAAGAAGGCGGCCGCCGTGCCCGCCGCGATCGTCAGCCAGCCCTGGCGGAACAGTGCGTAGCGAACGCCCGTCAGCGTACGCCGGATCGGATGGTTGATCGCATCGTTGAGCGTGATCGGCTGCGAGCAGCGCATCACGATGCGGACCTGCATGTGATCCTGGAGATCGTGGCCGACGCCCGGCGCGTCGAGCACGACGTCGATGCCATGCTTGCGCAGCAGGTCGGCCGGGCCGACGCCGGAGAGCTGCAACAGTTGCGGCGAGTTGTAGGCGCCGCTCGAGACCAGCACTTCCTTGCGCGCCCGCGCGCGGTGCAAGACTGAAGCTTGGCGATATTCGACTCCGACGGCGCGCCGACCCTCGAACAGGATGCGCTGGCCCAGTGCCGAGGTTTCGATCTTGAGGTTGCCACGTTTCTTCGCGGGACCGAGATAGGCGACAGCCGTGGACGCGCGGCGGCCTTTTCGCGTGGTGGTCTGGAACAGGCCGACACCTTCCTGCGAGGCGCCGTTGAAATCTGGATTGTAGGGCAGGCCTGTCTCGACCCCTGCCTTGATGAAAGCTTTCGACAGGGGATCTGAGAGGATCAGATCGGAGACCGGCAACGGACCTCCGGTGCCGTGAAACCGATCGGCGCCACGCACCTGGTTCTCGGCCTTCTTGAAATAGGGCAGCACGTCGTCATAGCCCCAGCCGGCATTGCCGAGTTGACGCCAGCGGTCGTAATCCTCGTGCTGACCGCGGACGTACAACAACCCGTTGATCGAGCTCGAGCCGCCCAGCGTCTTGCCGCGCGGCTGGAACACCTGACGGCCATTGAGCTCGGGCTCCGGCTCGGTCTGGTACATCCAGTTGACGCTCTTCTCCTTGAACAGCCGGCCGTAGCCGAGCGGCACGTGGATCCAGATGTTGGAATCCTTCGGGCCGGCTTCGAGCAGCAGCACCGAATGCTTGCCGTTCGCCGACAATCGGTTGGCGAGCACGCAGCCGGCCGAGCCGGCGCCGACGATGACGTAGTCGAATTCGGGATCGTTTGAATGGGCGGATTGCTGCTGGGCGGTCATGCTTTTTCGAATTCTTATTGTTGTTGTCTGCGTTTCGGATCGAAGGTCCATAGCATACTCGTTGCCGCGGACGCAGCGCCTCGATCAGCGACGCCCGGGCATATTCCGCACCCGCCTTGGCGAGGTCGGCGCGCCCGGCGCAGGCCACCGCGGCCTCCGTCACCGCGCCCAGCGGCAATGGCGCCAGCGGCTCGATCGGCTGCCGTATGATCAGGCCCGCCTTCATCGCGCAATTGGCGCGGTGATATCGCACGCGGGAACCGAAGGACGCGGGCATTTATATCGATTTGTTACCGATATCGGCGGTTCCGTATGCACATCGTGCCGCAGCGCTACCGACGCGGGCGATAATTCATAGTTCGTCAAAGGTTTGCAGCGAATTCTCGGGCCAGAGCCGAATATGAACGGCCAATGCTGCGGGCTCTGGAATGCGGTCCCAACTGACGTCCTATCTGACCAAGCTGTTCGCCGGCGATCTCGCCGCGTTCGGCGGACCGGCAACCGACGACGCCGTCGCCGGCCACATCCGCGCGGAGCAGATGGCTCTCGTGCTCGGCTATTCCGTCGGCATCATGCTGGCCAATGCCTGCAATGCGGCCGTGCTTGCCATCGCGCTCTGGCATTCGCCGGACTGGAAATCCGCCGTAGCCTGGGCGGTTACGGTCGCGGGCGCTGCGATCCTGTTTGGCGTGCAATCCCACAGCGCGCGCCGGATCACGAAGCCGCAATTCGTATCCCGTCGCGCCATGCACCGCCTGGTGCGCAACGCGTTCATCCTCGGCTCCGCCTGGGGCATCGTGCCGATGGCGTTCTTCGCCAACGCCTCCACCGGCGGACAGCTCGTCATCACTTGTCTGTGCGCCGGAATGCTGGCCGGCGGCGCGCTCGCCTTCGCCACCATTCCGATTGCGGCCATCGCGTTCACGACTCCTCTCTTCCTCGGCATCGGCATCTGTCTCGGCAGCGGCGGCGATCCCGCCTATCTGCTGATGGCGGTCCTGGTCGTGGTCTACGGATCCGTGCTGCTGCGTGGCGTGTTCGTCAATTCCTTTACCTTCATGCGACGCGTGATGCGGCAGCTCGAAGCGGAACGGTCGGTTCGCCAGGATCCACTGACGCTCCTGCCAAACCGTGTCGCGTTCAACGAGACACTCGATGCCGCCTTGAAGCGACTGGCCCTGTCCGGGGAGGAGTTCGCCGTGCTGCTGCTCGACCTCGACCGCTTCAAGGAGGTGAACGACAAGCTCGGCCATCCGGCCGGCGACGAATTCCTGGTCCAGGTCGCCAGCCGCCTGCAACGCTGCACGCGGGCGGCCGAGCATGTCGCGCGCATCGGCGGCGACGAGTTCGCGCTGGTCATGACCAATCTCACCCGGGCCGAGGACGCCTTGGAAATCGCGGAGCGATTCGTCGCTGCCTTCGCCGAACCGTTCCTGATCGAGGGCCGCGAGATCATCGGCGGCACCAGCGTCGGCATCGTGCTGGCGCCGCGGGACGGCGATATGCAGCTTGACCTGCTCAAGCATGCCGACGCCGCGCTCTACCGCGCCAAGAAGGCCGGCCCCGGCACGATCTCATTCTTCGAGGCCGCCGACGACAAGTCGGCGCGCGACCGCAAGGCGCTGCAATCGGATCTGGAGCTCGCCGTCGCACGGGACGAGCTGTTCCTGGTCTTTCAGCCGTTCCTCAATCTCAGGGAGAACCGGATCACCGGCTTCGAGGCTCTTCTGCGCTGGAAGCATCCGGTGCGCGGACTGGTGCCGCCGAGCGAGTTCATTCCGATCGCCGAGGAAACCGGCCTCATTCACGAGATCGGCGAGTGGGTCATCCGGCGCGCCTGCGCAACGCTGGCACAGTAGCCCGACGATATCAGGGTCGCGGTGAATTTCTCCGCTGCGCAATTCCACAACACGGGCATTCTCCAGACCATCGTCCAGGCGCTGGCCGATGCCAACGTCACGCCTAGCCGACTGGAGATCGAGATCACCGAATCGATGCTGCTGTCGAAATACGGCTCGGCCGCATCGACCTTGAACGCGCTGCTGCAACTCGGCGTCACGGTGGCGCTCGACGATTTCGGCACCGGATTCTCGTCGCTGACCTATTTGCGCAAGCTGCCGTTCAGCCGCATCAAGATCGATCAGTCCTTCATCAGCGACATGCTGGCGCAGCCGGACTGCGCCGCGATCGTGAAGTCGGTGATCGCACTCGCGCGTGACTTGAACATCGGCGTGGTCGCCGAAGGCGTCGAGACGGCCGATCAGCTCGAATATCTGCGCCAGACCAATTGCGACGAAGTCCAGGGCTATCTCATCAGCCGCCCCGCCTCGGCCGAGCAGGTCTTTGCGCTGCTCGACCCGAAGAAACAGCGAGCGACCTACGCGGCGTAGGCCAACCTCTCGTTTTCAATCTCACACGCCGTAGTCAGACAACCGCATGTGTGAAAGAGATCACATTTGTGGATTTGATATTCGGCTTACATTTATCTTTCCGAGAGCCTACTCTCGCCGGACAATCGCTGCCGCGCTCTCGGGAGATAGAGGGCAAGCCTGGGGAATGGTGCCATGCGCTATTTCTTTGAGGACTATGCGTTAGATACCGACCGGCGCGAGTTGCGGCGCGGGCCCGATGTCGTGCCTACGACGCCACAGGTTCTCGATCTGCTCGAGTATTTGATCCGCAGCAGGGATCGCGTCGTCAGCAAGGACGATCTCATAAACGCGATCTGGAACGGTCGGATCGTATCCGACTCGGCGCTGACGACCCGGCTGAACGCCGTCCGACGCGCGATCGGCGACTCCGGCGAGCAACAACGTCTTATCAAAACATTTCCACGAAAGGGTTTTCGTTTCATAGCCGCCGTACGCGATGAGGATCGGTGCCCGGGAACAGCAATGGTCTCCCTCGCAGAACCGGTAAAGCTCGCCGGTGCGGCCGGGAGCGCAACGGTTTCGGTCCCAGATCCCTCTGAAAAAGGAGTTGGCCAACGGCGATCCCATCATTGGCTGGGTCACCTCAGAGGTCGTTTGAAGCTCGTCGGCGGGGCGCTGGCGTCGGTTGCCACCATCGGCGCAATTGCCGGCGGCCTTATCGGCTATTGGAATGTCTGGAAGACGATCCGTACCGACGTAGTTCGGGAAGCTCAAACAATCCAAGGACAACCGACAGTCAGGCCCGAGATCGCGCCTCGTCTCTCGCTCGTCGTGTTGCCCTTCGCCAACCTCAACAACGATCCAGAGCAGGACCACCTTGCCGACGCCATCACGACAGATTTGACGACCGATCTCGCGCGAACGCCCGCCACTTTCGTTATTGGACGCGAGACTGCCTTTACCTACAAGAGCAAGTCAATCGATCTGAAGCAGCTCGGGACGGATCTCGGCATCCGCTGGGCCGTACACGGCGCGGTGAGACGCAACGGGGACCAGGTGCGGATCAACGTCACGCTAACCGACCTTCAGACCGCCCGCGACATCTGGTCAGATCGGTTCGACGGCGACCGAACGAACCTGGCCGTCTTGCAGGACAACATCACGGCACGGCTTCTCTGCATTGCGCACCTGCACCTCCGTCAATATGAAGAAGCCATCGAACAGTGCAGCCGCTCGTTGAATATCGGCGCGAACTTTCAAGCTTACGTAAGCTGATCTAGATCGCATCCGCCCGTTGCAGCGTGTCCACCGTGATGGTGCCCCGTGCCCGCGAGACGCAGGCGCAGATCTTCTGGTTCTCCTGCTTCTGATGGTCGCTGAAGAAGACGTCGCGATGGTCGATCTCGCCATCGACGTCTACGATGTCGATGGCGCAGAGACCGCATTCGCCGCGCTTGCAGTCGTACATCACCTCGTGGCCAGCGGCGTTGAGCACGTCCAGAATGGAGCGTTCGCGCGGGATTTCGAGCTCGACATCCGAGCCTTTCAGGCGAACGCGGAAGGCCTCCGTTGGCAACGTGCCGCTGGAGCCGAAGGTCTCGTAACGCAGATCGGAGAGCGGGCGCCCTGCACCCAGCCAGGCGTGGCGCGCGGCGTCCAGCATGCGCATCGGGCCGCAGAACAGGGCCAGCGCATCCGGCGGCAGCGAGGCGAACAGCGCGTCGAGATCGAGCCGCGCTCCCTCGTCGCTGGCCTGGACGACCAAACGGTCGCCGAGCAGCGCGGCGAGGTGGTCGAGATAGGCGGCGTCGTGACGCGAGCGCACCGCATAATGCAGCGTCACGTTTGCATCGCGCCGGACCAGCGCCTGCGCCGCCCCGACGATCGGCGTGATGCCGATGCCGCCGGCGACCAGGCAATAATGCTTGCGGCTCCAGTCGACCGACAGCAGCGATGATGGCCGGGTGATATCGAGCCGCGCGCCCGGCTGGAGCGACCACATGTAGCGCGAGCCGCCACGGGAATCCTCGGCACGGCGCACAGCGATTCTGAAGCCACGGGGATCGGCCTCGCCGACCAGCGAATAGGACCGCGTCTCCGGCTGGCCGTTGATGGTCACGGCGACGTTGATGTGGCTGCCGACCGGATAGGCGGCGCCGTCGAATTGATCCGGCCTGATCAAGAACTCGCGGATGCTGGGCGCAAGATCGCGCGTCTCGACCAGCGTCGCCGGAGTCCAGGTTTCGATGAATCGCATGGCACTCCCCTATTCGGTTGCGGACTTGATCAGCGCGAGCGCTGGCAGCAGGTCCAGATGCGTCCGGTTGCGCAGGGCAAGCCGCAGGTTTCGCACGGCGAGTCGCGCATGCTCGCGCATGATGGCTTCGGCGCGGGCCCCTTCCCGGTTCTCGATGGCGTCGATCGCGACGCGATGATGCTCCTGCCCGATGATCAAAATCTGCTGCGCCTCAGGCAGCGCCGATTGCGCCATCACGAAGCCGCTGGGCGAAGCGAACGGCAGCGCCGAGGCGCGGTCGATCTGCCGGATCAAGGGCGGACTGCGCGACAGCTCGGTGAGAAGCGCGTGGAAGCGTGCGTTCAGAGTGACATAGGACGAGAACGCATCGACCGATATCGGCACCTGGCTCAGCAACCGGTCGATCGCGGCGTGGCACTCCCTGAGCGGCTCGAGCTCGCGCGCCGAAACACCGCGCTCGGCGGCAAAGCGCGCGGCGAGCCCTTCCAGCGTGCCCCGCAGCTCGATGGAATCGAGGATGTCGCGCTCGGAAAAGGCCTTCACCATGAAGCCGCCGGAAGGGATCGCCTCCAGCAACCCTTCCTCCTCCAGCCGGACCAGCGCCATGCGCACCGGCGTGCGCGAGGCGCCGGTGGTCTCGACCGCCTGGAGCTCGGAGATGCGCTCGCCGGGACGCAAACTGCCCGACAGGATCTGGTCGCGCAGCGCGAGCTGGGCCTTCACAGTCTGCGAGACGGAGCGATCGACCTCGCGCTCGGCCATGACCTACTCCGCGGCCTGAAGATGTTGCGGGCCGTTTTCCTTCGCGACCATCTTGTCGATCAGCCGCCGCGACCACATCGCGCCGGCGTCGATGTTGAGGTTGTAGAAGACGCGATCGGGGTTCTCGTCCATTGCGCGCTGCTGCGCTTCGAGGATCAGCTCATCCTCGCGGAAGATTCCGGAGACGCCATCGCGGATTTCGGTCGTGATCCGCTGATCACCCAGACGATAGTTGCGCGCGAAGGCCCAGAAGTAGTGGCAGGTCTTCTCGGTCTCGGGCGTGATGGTGTTGAGCACGAAGCCGTTGACGCCCTGCGAGCGATCGCCCTCCGGCGCGCCAGTCCCGGCCGGCGCCACGCCGACGTCGATGGCGACCGTGCACGGCGCCTCGAAGCGGATGATCTGCCAGCGGTCGACCGGGCCGGACTTGCCGAGCTGCTTGGCCCAGAACGGCGGCGACTCGATGTTCCGCATCCAGCGCGTCACCGTGACCGTCTTCTCGCCATGGGTGACATCGAACGGCGCTTCGGCCACCGCGTCATTGCCGATCGAGGAGCCGTGCACGAAGGTCTCGTGCGTGAGGTCCATGAGGTTGTCGACTACGAGGCGGTAGTCGCATTTCGCGTAGATGGTCTTGCCGTCGCCGGCCCATGCCGGATCGTCGTTCCAGTGCAAGTCCGGCACCAGCGCAGGGTCAGCCAACGCGGGATCGCCCATCCACAGCCAGATGAAGCGATGGCGCTCGACGGCGGGATAGGCACGGACGCAGGCCGACGGATTGATGGTCTCCTGCGAGGGCATGAAGGTGCAGCGGCCTTGTGCGTTGTATTTGAGGCCGTGATAGCCGCAGACGACGGTGTCGCCTTCCAGCCGCCCCTTCGAGAGCGGCACCAGGCGGTGCCAGCAGGCATCTTCCAGCGCCGTCACGGCGCCGTCGGCCTTCCGATACATCACGACGTGCTTGCCGCAGATCGTCCGCGGCAATAGCGCCTGCTTCACCTCGGCGTCCCAGGCGGCTGCGTACCAGGCATTCATCGGGAATGGTTTTGTCACGGTCTCTCTCCCACGGGCTTATGAATACGTTATGTATACAATAACAGATGGGTCCATGACATTGGAGGTTATTTGATACCTTCAAACCAATTTTTGTATACAGGGTTGCGAGGTCTGGTCGCCGGGGCGGTGTGTTAACCTCTCCCGCTTGCGGGAGAGGTCGGCGCGAAGCGCCGGGTGAGGGCTCTCTCCACCCCCGGATTTTCTCCGCAAACCTCAGACAATCCTGATGCGGAGACACCCTCACCCCAGCCCTCTCCCGCAAGCGGAGAGGGAGCAGGCCGTCGCCATGGAGGTCGAGAGGCTCGCCCTCTCAGAAGAATTACGCCCCGAAGACTTTCTTCAGGCCGGCCTGGGCTTCCTGCTGGATGCGGTGGAGGTGATCGGCGCTGCGGAAGCTCTCGGCGTAGATCTTGTATACATCCTCGGTGCCGGAGGGCCGCGCGGCGAACCAGCCGTAGTCGGTCTCGACCTTGATGCCGCCGAAGGGCTGGCCGTTGCCGGGCGCCTTACTCAGCGTGGCCCGGACGGGGTCGCCGGCGAGGTCTTTCAGGCCGAGCTGCTCGGGCGTCACCGACTTCAGCACGCCCTTCTGGGCCGAGGTGGCGGCGACGTCGATGCGCTCATAATGGGGCACGCCGAGCTCGGCGGTGAGATCGGCAAAGAGCTGGCTCGGGTCGCGGCCGGTCTTCGCCAGGATTTCGGCCGCAAGCAGGCCGAGGATGATGCCGTCCTTGTCGGTGGTCCACACCGTGCCGTCGCGCTTGAGGAACGAGGCCCCTGCACTCTCCTCGCCGCCGAATCCGAACGAGCCGGTGACGAGGCCATCGACGAACCATTTGAAGCCGACCGGGGTCTCGACCAGCTTGCGGCCGAGCTTCTTGGCGACGCGATCGATCACCGAGCTCGAGACCACGGTTTTGCCAATCGCGGCATCCCTGCCCCAGTGCGGCCGGTGCGCGAAGAGGTAGGCGATCGCGGTCGCAAGATAATGGTTGGGATTCATCAGTCCGCCGGTCGGCGTCACGATGCCATGGCGATCCGCATCGGTGTCGTTGGCAAAGGCGACGTCAAAGCGATCTTTCATGTGGATCAGGCTCGCCATGGCGTAGGGCGAAGAGCAGTCCATGCGGATCTTGCCGTCCCAATCCACCGTCATGAACCGGAAGGTCGGATCGATCGCCTCGTTCACCACCGTCGCCTTCAGGCCGTAGCGCTCGATGATCGGTTGCCAGTAATGCACGGCAGCGCCGCCGAGCGGATCAATGCCGATGTTGACGCCGGCCGATTTGACCAGCGCGAGATCGACGACATTGCCGAGATCGGCAACGTAAGGCGTGACGAAATCGAAAGCGTGGACAGAGGACGACTTGCGCGCCTTCGCGTAATCCATCCGCGCGACGCCCTTCAGCCCATCGGCGAGCAAGGCGTTGGCGCGCTTCTCGACGACGCCAGTGACGTCGGTGTCGGCGGGACCGCCATGCGGCGGATTGTATTTGTAGCCGCCGTCCTCAGGGGGATTATGCGACGGCGTGATGACGACGCCGTCGGCGAGGCCACTCGTCCGGCCCCTATTATGGGACAGGATCGCATGCGAGATCACCGGCGTCGGCGTATAGCCGCCGGCCTGGTCAACCATGACGTCGACGCCGTTGGCGGCGAACACCTCGATCGCACTGACGAGCGCGGGCTCGGCGAGCGCGTGGGTGTCGATGCCGATGAACAAGGGACCGGTCAGCCCCTTCTCGCGCCGGTAGTCGCAGATCGCCTGCGTCGTGGCGAGAATATGGCCCTCGTTGAACGAATTCTTCAGCGAGGTGCCACGATGGCCTGACGTTCCGAATGCCACCCGTTGAGCCGGATCGGCCGGATCCGGCTTGTTGGCGAAATAGGCCGTGACAAGCCTTGGAACATTGGCAAGCGCGCTCGGCGCAACCGGCTTACCCGCCGCGGGATCGACTTTTGCCACTGCAACTCCTCGCACCTTCAAACGACTGCCTCGAACACCATACCATCGGTCCGGCCGTCGCCAAGCCGATTACCGGACCGGCAAAAGCCACGCGCCAGCCTACGATCAGCCGACAACGCCCATCCACCACGGGACGATCCATCGGCAATCGTCCATGGGCGATCTCGTACTTTGGTGCCGGATGTCGGTTGATGCAGGACAAAGACGTTGCCGCGCCGCACCGGCAGGTTGCTTCCCGTTTGATCACTGAAGTGCCGGGAGTTGCAGCACTTTCACCGGCAGGTCCCAAGGGGAGCAGACTCGAGATGATTGGACGTCAGATTTTTGCGCTGATGCTGGCAAGCCTCGCCTCGTCAGCTCTCGCCGCGGAGGGCGATCCGGCCGCCGGCAAGACCGTTTTCGAGCGAACCTGTGCAAACTGCCACGCGAGTGTGATCGGGGTGAACAAGGTTGGCCCGAGCCTCTGGAATGTCGTCGGCCGCAAGCCAGCCGCCGTCCCCGACTTCGCCTATTCGGAGGCGATGAAGGCCAACAAGGAGGTCTGGACACCGGACGCCCTGGACACCTATCTCGCCGATCCCAGAGGCGACGTCCATGGCGTCAAGATGTTCTTCAAGGGGCTGCCGGACCCCACAGAGCGCAGCAACGTCATCGCCTACCTTCAGACGCTGAAGTAAGCGATTGAAGCTGGCCGGCCGCTGGCAAAACCGGTGAACGTCCGTTCGCCGGATCGTGCGGCTCTGCTATGGTCACGCGCGGTCACGGAGAATCATCCCGCCTATGGACTTCGCGCGCCGGCTTTTGCCCGTGCTCTGCCTGCTCGTCATCGCGGGCCTAGCCGCTCACGCGAATGCTGCCGAGTTCTACGCCGAGGATCTCCGCATCCGATGGCGGCGGCCGGGCCGCAGGGGCTCGAGGCCTTCCTGGTGCGGCCCGCAGCGCCCAAGCGCTATCCGCTCGCGCTGCTGAGCCATGGCACACCGCGAGACTTCGACGACCGCGCGACCATGTCGGCGCACAAATATTACGCCATCGCGCTGGAGTTTGCCCGGCGCGGATTTGCCGCGCTGATCGTGCTGCGGCGCGGCTATGGCACCTCGCCGGGCGACCGGGTCGACAGCCTGGGCCCCTGCGCTCGTGCCGCCTATCTGCCGGCCACCGCCATTGCGGTTGCGGACCTGCGCGCTGCGATCGATGCGATGGCGCGGCGGAGCGACGTCACGACGACCGGCATGATCGCCGTCGGTCATTCCGCGGGTGGGCTTGCCACCGTGGCGCTGACTGCGCAGGCCCCACCAGGGCTCGTCGCCGCGGTCAGCTTTGCCGGCGGCCGCGGCTCCTCCAGCGACAATTTCGTCTGCAATGCGGATGACCTCGTGCAGGCCTTCGCGACCTTCGGCAAGACCTCGCGCCTGCCAATGCTGTGGGTCTATGCCGCAAACGATCTGTTCTTCGCGCCAGTGCTGGCGCATCGCTTCTACGATGCGTTCCGCAGCGCTGGCGGCAACGCGAAGTTCATCGATGCGCCCGCCTATGGCGATGACGGCCACTATCTCTATTCCACCGTGACGCGCCCACTTTGGACACCGCTGGTCGATGCCTTCTTGCGCGAGCGCGGGCTGGGCAGCAGCGAGACGTTGAGTCCGCCGGATCCGCTGCCGGCGCCCGGACAGCTCTCGGGCTCGGGCAAGGACGAGTTTGCGCGCTATCTCGCCAGCATCAATCCACACAAGGCGTTCGCGGTCGCACCCAGAGGCGCCTTCGGCTGGCGTTCCGGCCGCGCCACGACCGACGACGCGCAGCGCGATGCGCTCGCGGCCTGCGGCAAATGGGCAGCCGATTGCAGCCTTTATGCCGTCGACGACCGGCTCGCGGGCGGCCGGGCGGCATCCGCGCGTTGACGCTCTAATCTAAAGCGCGATGAGATTAGGCTTGATTGTTGTCCTCGAGGAAGGTGCGCTCCCTCCCCCGCCTGCGGGGGAGGGCCGGGGAGAGGGTGTCTCCGCAGTGGGCAATCCCCAAGCGGTGAGAGCCCTCACCCGGCGCTTCGCGCCGACCTCTCCCGCAAGCGGGAGAGGTTGAGCAAGCCCGTGGCCATATCAATTCAACTAAAACCCATCTCGCTCTAGCGTCCGCCGACGAGCGCACCGAGCCGGCCTAAGAATTCGGCGACCTGGGCGCATAGCGTCGTGTTGGCCATGCCGTGGGTGACGGCGAGACGAAGCAGATCGGCCATCTCGGCGGCATCGCTCCGGCGGCTCGCCTGCATCAGCGCGACGTCGAGCAGGAAGGGAGCGAGCGCGGCCTGCTCGTTCGCCTCGAGGCGCTCGAACACCTCTTCCCAATGCGCGCCTGTCTTCGGAATGCGCGCGTGGAGGTCTGCCGCGAGCGTGTCCGGATAGCACGGGCCAGCGATCGCGAACGGCGAGGCCACGCCCACCTTGAGCGCAACCGCGCAGAGCATGCCCATGACGTAGGCCGTGTGATAGGACGTCGCGAGCGCGCATTTCGTCTTGTCGTAACCGCTCA
Organism: Bradyrhizobium sp. UFLA05-112; assembly: GCF_053572325.1. Taxonomy (NCBI): domain Bacteria; kingdom Pseudomonadati; phylum Pseudomonadota; class Alphaproteobacteria; order Hyphomicrobiales; family Nitrobacteraceae; genus Bradyrhizobium; species Bradyrhizobium sp. UFLA05-112. The sequence continues at coordinate 55,807 of NZ_JBANBK010000032.1, forward strand.
GGCGCAAAAGCTGGCTCGCCGCCGACCGACCCGCCGGCAGGAAGCCGACCTTGTCCTCGAGCGAAGCCACGACACGGAAGCCGAACGCGGCGGCAGGGCTCCAGGCGGAGGCGAGCAGCGGCCAGGCCATCAGCGCTTCGGCCGCAAGATCATAGTCCTCGATTACCAGCGCGCGGGCGAGCACGGTCGCCGATTCATCGAGGAATTCTTCGCGCGGCCGCGGCAGCCTTGGCCGCCAATTGCCGAAATCGGTGAAATACATCACCGCGTGGGTGTGCGCGTAGGCATCCTCGCGCGTGCCGTTGAGCAGATCGATCGGGTTGCCGAGCGCGGTCTTGCGCGCGATTTGCGCGAAGTCGGGCCCGGGCGGATCGTCGAGCCAAAGCGACAACAGCCAGCCGATCTCGAGCTCGCGATAGGGCACCACCTCATGGCCGGGGCGCGCGGACGCCGACCAGCTTTGCGCGAGCAGCGCGTCGAAGGCGTCGTCGGGATGACCGAACGTGCTCAGGATGATATGCGGGGTCGCGAGCTGAAGGCAGACCGACGGATAGCGCGCGACGTCCCAGTGCATCTGCTGCGACCGGGCGTAGGGCAAGAGTTCGCCAAGCAACGCGTCGATCGCGTGGTGAATGCCGGGATGCGAGGCGTGCCGGCCGGCGACGTGGAGCAGCATGGCCGTTTCCGCGAGCGGCTTCTCTGCGGCGAAGTTGCCCTCCGGCAGATCCGAGCCGTCAAAGCCTTCCTCGCCGAGGAACTGGACGGTGCGCGCGGCAATTCGGATCGCCAGCCGCAAACGTCGCCGGAGGTCCTGGCGAAATTCCAGATCCTGCGTAAGGTCGACGTCGCGTTTGTGATCCAGCACGACCTTGCCTTCCTGTGGGTGCTGCATGTCCGTCTCACATACGGTTTCCCTTCTCCCCTTGTGGAAGAGGGCGGCATCGGCGGCCAACGGATGGACGAAACACATCGCCTTCGCGCCGACCACCGCCTGCCTCAGCGGCCCGTGACCTCATTACGGACAACGGACGGATCGATCTCTTCGGTCACCTCCACCTGAGGCGGAATGCAGTAGCGGATGACGCGGTGACCAATGACGAAACCGAATTCGCCGTCACGGCCGCTGGCGAGGCTTGCGCCGTTTTCGGCGACGAACTTTCCGAACGCGGCGAAGTCGAACGCGCGCGATGCCAGGAATTTGCGGACGATCTCTTCCTTGTCTGCAGCGTGGCTCAATGTTGCCTCCATGAGCTGGTGTGGATCGATGCCGCGGCAAAGCCTGCCGCCGTCGACGCTGCAAAAGATGGCCCGATCTGCCGGCCCGGTGGTGTGAGCTACCTTACATTTCAAAAACAGTTGAGAACAACCAGAACGCAGGAACGGTTAACGTAAACAAAAACTTTCAGTTCAGGACCTGCACAACCGCCGGTATACGTGCGATGTCGCCAACGGAAATCCAAATGCGTCGGAGCGCGCGTGCAGAGCCAGGTCGGGACCATCGGCAGCCGGAGCGGAGCGAGCGCAGCGCTGCCCTTCGAACGTTCGCACACTCTTGACGTCCTGCGCGGCCTGGCCATCGCCGGCGTGATGGCGATCCACGTCTCGCAGTCTTTTCCCTCCGGCATACGGATCGTCGATTTCGCGTTCGGCTCCGGCTGGGTCGGGGTCAACGTGTTCTATTTCGTCAGCGCGATGACGATGTGCCTGATGTGGACGGAGCGCGCCGGCGAAAGCGATCCGACGCGCAAATTCTACATCCGGCGCTTCCTGCGCATCGCGCCGCTGTTCTGGCTCGCCATTCCGCTCTATCTCGCCGTCGATGGCACCGGCCCGAGCTACGATGCACCCAACGGGATCGGGCCCGTGCAGGTTGCCCTGACCGCCACCTTCCTGCACGGCTTCTGGCCGGACAGCATCAACAGCGTCGTGCCGGGCGACTGGTCGATCGCCGCGGAGATGACGTTCTATCTCCTCTTTCCGCATCTCATCGCAGCCTTCGGGTCACGCCGCCAGCTCTATCTCGTGCTCGCGATCATCCTGCATCTGGTCAATGTCTGCGCCTTCAAGCCGTTGGCCTATGCGTTCTTCACGGCCTATTACGGGCCTGGCCACGAGGCGTTCGTCTGGAACGCGCTGCACCTGAGTTTCCTCAACCAGCTTCCGGTGTTCCTAACCGGTTGCGCGCTGTTCTTCGGCCTGCGAGACGGATTTGCAAAATCCGACGCCGGGTTGTTTGCGGTTCTCATCGCATCGTCCTTCGTGGCCAACCGGGCGAGCGGATCGCACGAGTTCAACTATCTCATGATCAACCTCGTGCTCGGCGTCCTCGTCTTCGGCTGCATTCGCTTTGCGATTCGCTGGGCCCCGATCGAGGCGCTGGGGCGCAACTCCTACTCAATCTACCTGTCACATTTCGCCGTCATCTACGGCCTGCGCCATCTCTGGCCGCTGGCGGACGGACTTGCCTCGCTGTTGCTGGCTTATGCGTGTACCGCGCTGATCGCCTATGTCTTGTCGCTTGCGACGTGGCGACTCATCGAACGGCGCGCGCAGAAGCTGGCGCACCGCCTCACCGCCTCATCCGCCGAACATTCACCGGGAATCGGCGTCATCGCGGCGCGAAGCGCGGCCTAGAGCCGTTCGCTGATCGCGAGCTTGTAGCCGACGCCGGTGACAGTTGCGATCACGGGCGTTCCGCTGCCGATCAGCTTGCGGCGCAGCCGCGCCACCAGCGCATCGACCGTGCGCACATCGACCTCGGTCTGCCGGTTGCTGACGACCTCGATGAGGTAGTCGCGGCTCAGCGGCCGGCCGTCGGCGCCGACGAGGGCGGCAAGCAGATCGAACTCGGCGCGGGTGAGTGCAACCGGCTTGCTGTCGCCGTCCATCAGTTCCCGGCGCATCAGATCGATGATCCAATCCCCAAAAGCAATTGAGTTATGGTTGCGCGCCGCCTTGCGATCGATCGAGCGCCGCCGCAGTACGCTGCGCGCCCGCGCAAGCAGGTCGCGCAGGTTGATCGGCTTGGTCACGTAATGATCGCCGGCGATCTCGAGCCCGAGGATGCGATCGACGTCGGTGTCGCGGCGCGTGACGAAGATGATGCCAGCATTGCTGAGCGCCTGGATCTCCTTGGCAAGCTCAAAACCGTCGCCGTCGGGCAGCTGGACGTCGAGGAAGACGAGATCAGTGCGGACGCGTAGTGCCTGACGGCATTCCGCGCAGGAGCCGGCGCCGACCACGTTGAAATTGTTCTCGCTGAAATAGCCAACCAGCATGGCACGCGTCACCGGATCGTCCTCGACGACGACGATGCGGTCTGTGCGACGCAAGTCCTCGGATACGGAGCCGGCCATGGCGTCAGCCCTTCCCTGAACGTTCGACGTCATCGAAACGATGCACGCAGGAGCCAGCCGCGCGGATGCGCGCGTAACACAATGCGTCACGATGTGAACCTTCATTCACAATGCATTTGAAAGCCCCAGCGAACATAACGCGATAGTACGCGCCTCGGCGTGCGCAAACAATATCGGCGATGAGAGAACACCGCCGCGCGAATCCCTGGCGCAAGTGCGCAGCGCCGTCCGCTCGGGCCGGTCCGGCCTCGCTTGTCTACGTGATCCCAACCCGGATCCGGAACGACAGCGTCTCTTCCGCGCCGGGCGCGATATGCATCAGACCCGGCTTCTCATCGAACGCACCATCGAAGTCCGCGGGACTCGCAGTGCCGCGCCATGGCTCGATGCAGATAAACGGCGCGCCCGTTGGCTTGGACCAAACGCCAAGTTCGCGGAAACCGCTCCAGGACATCTCCACCCAAGGCCCCCGAGATGCCGCCTGCCCGGCCGCATAGCGGACCGAGGTGCTGTTGGGGTGGTCGAAGATCACCGCGTCTGCGGCGAACAGGGATTCGGACAGGCCGAGCACCTTGTCGCGGACCGGGCTCGGCTCCGTCGCTTCACGCAGCAGCCCACCTTCGAGCCGGCGGACGGGATGCGGCTCGTCCTGCGCGAAGGCGAGCACATAACGCTCCTTCGGCATATCAGGTTCGAGAGGCCAGTTGAACGCGGGATGGCCACCGAGCGAGGCCGGCAAGATGTCCTCGCCGGTATTGGCGATCGTGAAGGCGAGGTCGAGACCGGCGTCGTCGAGCGTGCAGGTCGCGGTCAGCCGGAAGGCAAAGGGATAGAGCGCGCGTGTCGCCGCGTCGTCGGTGAGCTCGAGCACACACCGCGATGACGATCGCTCGAGCCAGGTGAAACGCCGGTCGCGCGCGAAGCCATGCTGGGTCAGGCGATAGGTCTTGCCGCCATAGCGGAGCTCATCGTTCCTGAGCCGGCCGACGATCGGAAACAGCAGCGGCGCATGGCGCGGCCATTCAGCACCCGCCTGCCAGATGAACTCGATGCCGGTCTCGTGCTTGAGCGAGCACAGCTCTGCGCCTTGCGCCTTGATCGCCGCTGTCAGCGCGCCGCTTCGAATCACGTGAATGTCTTCGTTCATAGCCCTTTATCCCCGAGAAGCTCTGGTCTGAGACTAGCGCGAACTTGCGTGGCGACGCCATGGCTGGGCGCAACCGCGCACACGGACTGTCTGTGCAAAACTCATCGATGCAACCTGGACAGCCCGGACCTGGTGCGCCGCTGGCATGCGGGGTGTCAGAGCAAGGTCCTTCAGGACGATGCAACGGGCCTGGACTCGGCATGATCGCGACTGGATACCTGGGCGCCAGCAAGCCCGTTGGACTTTGAACTGCGCAACAAGAACAAGGCCCTCCAATCCCGCTGACGGCCAAATTCAATATAGCGATAGCTCAGAGCACTTAGGGCGATCATTATCGCCAGATATGGCAACGACAATCGAAGCGTGTCTTTCAACGAGGAAGTATCGGGCGGGATCATTTCAACCATGATGGACGAATGCCACGCATAGATGCTGTAGCACATGCATCCGACGACTTGAATCGCCCGCCCCTCGAACACGCGATTTACGGACCACGCTCCAGACAGGACCGCAAGCAATACCATGGAAAACCCGGCGCAGAACATCGTCGCGTAGTGAATGCTCAAGGCCCAGGGGCCGTTATCCTTGATATATATGGCGGCAATCATCAGCAGGACCCCGGGCAGAAGCACGCGAGAGTAGGCTCGCCCGAGCGAAACGCTGTCCCTGGACTTGACGTAAAGATCGCAAACCAACATTCCGAAAACGAACTGGTAGCACGACCCGAAGATGCCGCCCACAAACGGACGAAATACGCCAACCCGATCGACCGCGATGAGATGGCCGACGACCACGAAGGCTGAGCACACGACCACGCTCAACAGCAGCAGCCTTCCGAGGCTCCACCGCGCGATCAGAAGGACCAGCACCGGAAACAAGAGGCTAAACCAGATTTCAACAGCAACGGACCACAACACGGGATTGGAGGGAGGCATAAACCCGTGAGGCACAAAAATGAAAAGGGTCGATAGAAGTCCGCCGAGCTCCAGATACCAGGCGTGCGATCCAGCAGGTGACTTCGAATGGAGTGCAACCGTCACGAGGACGACGATGTAGTAAAGCGGAAGCAACCGGGCCGCGCGGTGCCAATAGAAATCCGAGAAGTCTGCCAGACGAGAGATGGCTCTCTTTTTTGTGCGATATGGAAGGTACAGAACGAATCCAGAGAGCACAAAAAACATATTTACGCCCAAGAATCCGTGCTTCGCGATAATGGCAAAAAGGCCATTCGGATCAAGCTCACCGGGGAACGACGGCGTGCTGGATGTAAACGGAACAAACAGGTGAAAGACGACCACCATCATGATGGCGAGTCCGCGAAGGCCGTTGACGGCTCCGATCTTCTGGGCGCCGCTTTCTACCATGGTGGAACCTGGAGACTGTAACAACAAGATCGGAATCTCGGCATTTCGCGATTTACTACTTAACGATGCCGGACAGATTGAATGGTCTGTCGATCGACAGCGCTGACACATCAAGCCGCATCAGGCCACGATTGATCGCAGCCCGACACAGACACGGCAAACGACGTGCCTTCAAATAGTCAATTACAGGAAATAGACGACAGCAGGCTGGCTTTGGGGCAGAATCGTGAGAGCGCGCGTATAGTCGATGGTAGGGCTCATTATCATATTTGTTCTGCTGGCGATTGGCTTCGCTGCCGGCTACGGCACGCGCGAGCTGATCTCCCGCAAACGACACACAGAACACCTGAAATTCCAGCCCTACATTTCGCCTACCCTCAGACCCAGGCAATCCCCGGACGAAAGCGCGAGGGCGCGACATGCTGCGCCCGAACCGCCAATGCCAAAAAGGCAGCGGTCGAACCACGATATCACGCGCTCCTTTCAGGAAATATCCATTCACGAGCCAAAGCCAGCTAAGCCTGCGAGGCCTTCGGCCGCAAACTTGCATCTGGTCCAGACTCATCGGCCAGAGCCTGATGCTGGATCTTTGCAGGCCGCAAACATCGAACAGAGCCTCCAGGAACTGGTCGCACTCCTCCAGCACCACCGCAGGCATGAGGGCTAGGCCGCTCGACCTTCGTCGATCCGACCAAAAGCCTCTTGCCGTCTCTGCGTTCGCCCTTTGCCAATCTAGACTCGGGCTCGCCAGGCTCGTGCGGGGGAAGCATCGTGGTGCCGGACGACAGTTCAAGCGATGCAGACAACCGAGGAAGCAATGCTTTCTGCGATGCAGTACCGGTTTGCACCGATCGCCGCATCCAACATCACTTGCGTATGGAACTTTTTTTGTTCCCCCTAACTCAGCCAGATTGCGGCTGAACGCGGTGGGTGACATGCCATGCGGCAGCCGACGCGCATCGGGACAATAATGGAACCGAGCACGAATAGACCGCATAGCGCTTCCGAGAAAGACTTCAATGCCGTCTGCATATTCAGCTTGATAAGCGGCTGAAGACGTTCGACGAAAAGTGGGCCGCCGTCCATTTTCGAGGGAGCTGGAACCTACCAATTGACTAAAGCGCGATGAGATTAGGAGGAATCGTCGTGGCGCTTAGGTTATTGTTTGAGCATGATCTTTTCGGAAATCCGCTACACACTTTTCCGGATCAGGTGCTCTAGCAGGCGCAACCGGAAAGTGGTATCTTTCCAGCAGTTCTGTGGTTGGAATGCGACGACATCCGTGTCCAGGGCATCGCTGGCGTAAACGCAGGAGGGACGAATTTTGGTCTTGCTGATAGTAGCAAGCGGCGTGGCGGGTCTTCTTTTGGGACGCTTTTTTCGCGCGTTCACCCTTATTCCCGCAACCATGCTCATCCTGGTTCCAGCCTGGTTTTTGGGCGCGCAGCAGGGCTTGGCAACCGGCGTGACAGCATTCGTCATCAGTGCGGTGGTGATGCAAGTCATCTATTTCGCGAGCCTGCTGACGCGTCTGCTCGTCGCGAACCTCTCGGTCCTCGATCATGTGCAGTCGGAGGCATCCCCGCCATTGCCTGGATCACGAGTCGCATTCTAACCCAATCACCGTCTGCGATGTATGCAGTTGCAGCATCGTACCTTGTCGCGATGTGCTGTTGGATGAAATTCAATCTGCTTCATCGCGCGCGTGCAGACCCAGTCATAGTTCCCATTTCCGCTGACCGTTTCGTTGACGCTGGCTGCACGCCATGCGCCAAGTCGTCACTGATATCCTGCATTGTGCAGACCAACCGCGCATTTGTGTCTCGCCATGGACCTATGAACAAGATCGTCCTCGGCACCTATCTTCGCCGTCTTTATCGTGTCCTGTCTCATGATTACTTCAATGTGTGTTTGATTGGCTGGAGGACCCAAAATGGAATTGCTGGCGAGAGCAGCAGTACGCCGCGGCAGCGCACGGGACACACTGCAAGGGTCCATCGGAACAGACCAGACTGCTGTCGCTCTCTCGATGCCAACACGATTGCGGTCGAAGCAACGTCCCGATCCCGTTGTTCACCGGCTTGATACCCGGCCGCTCGATATCGGCGCTGATGAGATTTTGGCGGTCGGCAAATTCCGCAACGAGATGCTGCGGCTACCCGATTTCCTGCGCCACCATCGCGGGCTCGGGATCGGACGTTTCCTCGCAATCGATGATCGTTCGGATGACGGCACGCGAGAATTCCTGCTCGATCAGCCGGATGTTCACGTGTTCGAGATCCGCGAGCCATTTGCAGAATCAAGTGGTGGCGCGCGTTGGACCAGCGCTGTGCTCGACCAATTTGCGCCAGGACGCTGGGGGCTGACGCTCGACGCCGACGAGCTCTTTGTCTATCCGGGCTACGAAAATTTTGATCTTCGACGGTTGTGCCGTTACCTGGAGAGCACCGGCGCGGATTGCATGACGGCGGAGATGGTCGATATGTATCCACGCTGGCTCGGCGGCCCGGAGCGCTACCGCGCCGGTGAAAGCCTGGTCGCATTCTGCCCCTACTTCGATTCAGATACCTATGTGGAGCGCCGTCGGCGCGGCTTTCCGACGCACTACCTGGTTGGTGGTGCGCGAGCGAGGCTGTTCTATGACGAGCCGATGCCGCCGAAGATCGCGTTTTACGACGCGCTCGTACAATTGCTTGAGCCATACGGGCTGGCGCGGCTGCTGCCTGCAGTCAACATCACGCGCTGGCAGCCGCCGCTACTCACCAAGGTGCCGCTCGCGCGTTGGTCGCCCGGCCGTCGCTATATCGCCGCCGGTCACCTGATGGCACCGCCCGGCAAGCCAGGCGACGTCACAGGAGCCCTGCTCCATTTCAAATTCCTCCACGACTTCACAGACAAGGTCGCCATCGCCGTCCGCGAGAGGAATTACTACCTCGGATCAATCGAGTATCAACGCTACGCGGAGCGGCTCGCTCAGGATCGGTCATTCGAGCTCACCTATCCGAAAAGCCGGATCTACCAATCACCGGACGATCTTGTCAGCTGCGGTCTGATGCGCCTCTCCCCGGCCTACCAGGCCGCAACACGACACCCCTAAAGCGCGATTGGGACGCCTCGTCATCGCGTTTTAGGTTATTGTTTTGAGCATGATCTCCGCGCAAACGCGTTCCGCGTTTGTCGCGAGGGAAAACCGCTTCACAGTTTTCCGGATCATGCTCTAACCCTAACCCGCCGCTTCCGGTGGATGGGATGTCACCTGGCTGCATCGTTGTGCTTGATGTTTTCTTCGGAAGGACCGACCGGCACCCGCCGTTCCGAAGCATGGACTGATCTGATCTCGCCGATCGGCTTGCGACCAAGAAGCCGAAGGAGAAGTTTCCTTCCGCGCACGAGCGCCGGATACAGTGCCTTTGCGAGCCGCGGTCGGGAGAATAAGAGCCGATTGAGCCGGTTGAAGTAAGTCGCCTCGCCGGCAAGCGTCGCCAGCAAATGCATTGCCTCGGCGCCATAGTAATACTGCCCGCGCCAGCGGACCACCATGCCCTCATTGAGATCGAGGTTGCGCGCGCGGATATCGCCTACGATCGGATGTTCCGAACGCGCGTCGATGAGGTGAACGTGCTGACCCCGCTCCCGCAACTGGTACAGCAGCACATAACGGCTGCATAATGGGCATTCGCCGTCATAGACGACCCAGACCTGATCATCGCTATCTTGGGTCAATTCGATAGTCCGTTCGCTTGCGAACGTCACGCACAAGCTTCCCTTCCGCCAGGCCGAGGCATACCGAATCCACCACGTAATGATAGGCGACAATGTCGTCCATGGTCAGCTTGTTGAATTCGCCGTACAGCCATGGATTGGAGAGCATGTGGTGCGGATAGACATAGAAGCTGTTGTTGTCCTTGACCCAGGGATAGACACGGAAAAAACGATCCGTCCCGCGGACCAATTTTTCCACCGCCTCCATGGCAACGCCTGTGTCCTGACGTGAAATGATCTCCGGGCCGCAGGTGGTCGCGTCGTGCCAGCTTGCGAGATCGTGGTTGTTGCCGCCAACGCGAGCCCGGAAGTGGTTCTCGGGGATGTACATGCTTCCAGTCCCAATCATGTACGAGTAGATGCCGAAATAGGTGGATGGTGCGAGAATCTGGCGACCATCCCGGGTCTCGACGAAGAACCGCGGGCTTGCCAGCTTCGGCCCGTCCAGCCATCCGAGGTAGTTGGTGTAGAAGAAGAATCGGCCGCAGATGACGGTCACGACCATCACCACCTTCATTGCCGGGGTGAACCCATCGCGCGGCAGCGTGCGTGCCGCGGCGACGATGAACAGGTTGACCGCAATCCAGAAGAAGAACAGCGCACCGAGCGTGAAGTAGACGCCGACGTGAAAGACATCGAACAGCAGACAGAAGAACGACAATACGCGCGTCGAGATCGCAGCCAGTGGCGACAGGAGCTGCGCGCCCAGCACAAAGACGTTGAAGAGAAGCTGGTAGCTGACGAGCGCGTCCCAGATCGACTGCAACGCGCCCGGCCACAGACCGAGCGGAGCGTCGCCACGTTCGAGTCCCATCAGGATCGAGGTCTGCGTGGGATTTGCAAGCAGCCATGTCCACGGCTTCTCGCCACCGGCTTGCAGCTTCGTGATTCCCGACCAGAAATAGCTGCCGAGATGGGCGCCGACGGCGCACGCCCAGATCAAGCCATAGGTGCGATCGCGAAGCTGCTTCACATTATCCGCGGAAGCGAACAGAGTTCGCAGCCATGGCACGCGATCCATCACCCAGGTGCTGGTGAGGACGATCGTGCCGAGCACACCAAGGACGGCGAAGTTGCCGACGTCGAGCATCCCGAGATAATCGGTCTCGGTCACGAAGATGCCGGACACGACGCTCACCATCTCGCGCCATGCATGGTAATAGTAGAGCAGCGGCAGCAGAAATGAAGGACGCCAAATCGCAGCCCCCCCTGCCACAACCGCCAGTACCGCGCCGTAGCGGAAGAACAGAATCTTCTCGCCGGAGCCGAACAGGATATTGGGGGGACCGGCGAAGGGCCCCAGTGAATCGAACAGCAATTGCACGAAGATTGCCATTCCGATCGCGAAGGCGGTGATCCGCAATGGCGGCGAGATATCCCGGTAACGAACTGAACTGAAGGCGATCGCACCGGCGAAAGCCGCGCAAACCAGCACCAGGGCGTAAATATCGGACCAGCGCGCGAGATGCGTGACGGCGCGCCGCGACACCGCAGCGAGAATGACGGCTATTGCAAGGAGGAACAGAGGTCCCGCGAGTGAGGAAACGCGAGATCGGGTCCCTTGCTGTGATGCGACGGAATAGAGCGCCATCCTTTGTCTCGGAACCCGGAACTGCGCGGTTGCAATCGATCGAACCTTATCGGATCACTTCGGTTGCGCAAGCCTCGCACGAGCAGTCTTGGTCTTCCGCGATGGAGTGCTCACAATCCTCGCGCGGGAACCTGACCATTGCGAATTGAAATGTGACGAACTGCGGGCATTAATGTGGCCACGTCTCTTCTTTGCCAGCGTAAACCTGAGAGCAATTGTCCATGATCAGTTTGGACATCCATAAAAGATGCAAGCGACAAACGTTTTCAGAGCCTGCTCGCTCCGCACGGCTCGATCCCGTCTTCCGTTCGTACCAGAGCCAAGCTAAAAACCTGCAACGGTTTGATCCGTCGTCATGGAGAGCCGACAGCTCTTGCTGCCGCCAGATGCAAGGCCGAGCAAGAGCTGTTCGATATCGCCGGGTGAGCTCGTTTGGACAGAGATAGCAAGTCACGGGCCGCAACGAACATCCTGATAACAGGTGGGTCGCAAGCCTGGAAACTCTGCGCCGGCTTTCTCTTGACCATCGTCTCGACGCGAAATCTCGCGGCGTCCGACTTCGGCCTGCTTGCCATGTCTGCGACCGCAGCAACGTTCGTCGGGCTCTTCAAGGACCTTGGTGTTGGACAGGCGATCGTTCAGCGCCCGGAAATCACCAAGGGCCAGCTCGATACGCTGTTTTGGCTGTCGGTGATCGCCTCCGCGGCATCTGCTCTCGTTCTGGGGTTGATCGGATATCCGATTGCGCTGCTCTACGATGAGCCGAGGCTCCAACAACTCACCATCGCAATTGCCGGGCTCAGCTTCATCGCGGGCCTTCCAACCGTTCCCGCCGCGCTGCTCGCCAGAGAGAGCCGGTTCAGGGCCTTGGCCATCCTGGATGTCGTAGCGACAACCGCTTCCGTAGCGGCAGGGATCGTCGCCGTGATCATCTTGAGAGATTATTGGGCACTTTACCTGTCCACACTCGTTCTGACGCTCTTTTCGACAGTCGGGATCTGGGCCTGTTCGGCCTATCGTCCTGGATATCCCCACTTGGAAAAAGAGACTCGCCAATTGGCGAGATTTGGCCTGCACGTTTCCGGATTCAATCTGGCCAACTATTTCTCGAGAAACGCGGACAATATTCTCATCGGCAAATTCCGCGGCGGAGACGAGCTCGGCCTGTATGATCGCGCCTATAAGCTGTTGCTGTTTCCGATCATTCAGTTGCACAACCCCATCGGCCAGGTGATTGTCCCTCTGCTTTCGCGCCTTCGTTTCGACAAGGAGAAATATCTGAGCACCTACGAGGATGTTCTTTCGCTGGTCATGCTTGCATGTCAGCCCGGCATCGTCTTCGCCATCCTGCTGTCGGAGCCGCTCTTCAAATTTGTGCTTGGAGAGCATTGGGTGGGTGCAGCCCCGATTTTTTCGTGGCTTGGCCTTGCGGGCCTAATCCAGGTCGCGACCGCGACGGCAACCTGGCTGTTTCTCAGTCAAGGCCGTGGCCGAGAGTACTTCAGGCTCGGCATTTGGACCGCCCTGATCAACGTGACCTCATTCGTCGTTGGCCTTCCCTGGGGCGCCCTCGGGATTGCCATGGCGTATGCGCTGGTGAATTGCGCCATCGTGTTGCCGCTCTACGCGATGTCGGTCGGTCGCACGGGCCCCGTCACAACGAGGAGCTTGATCGAAACGACGGGTCCGCATTGGATCGGTTGTCTCGTGGCAGCGGTCTTCGTTAGGATCTCGACCATCTCGTTGCTGGATGGAAACTCCCTGGCTGGGCTGGCTACACTGCTGGCACTTGCCTATGCCTCATATCTCGTGACCATCATTCTCTTCCCGCGGAAAAGGGCACTCGCAAGACGCGTGTTGCGCAACGGCTATCAGAGGATAGCGACCCAAAGATCCTTCAGCGAAGGATGAAATTGTGCATTTCCGCCAGATGGGCGTCGATCGGGGCCAACGCATGAACGAGGTCGACCTGATGAACGCCGGGGTCGACATCCATGCGACTTGTCTCCACGAGGGACGCTACCCTGGTCGATTCATGGAGTGCCTCGTTACCGAACTCATAGGTGCCCTTTGAGGCGGCAGACTGCGCAAGAACAAATCCGTCGCCTTCCAGGCGCACCGCGGTGACGGCCGGTGTGATTGCGGGAGGCCGCGACGCCGGAACCGACGCGAAATCAAAGCCGGCTTTCGGAGGATCGATGACCAGCGTGCCTCCTGTCCCGTCGCTCGAGAGATTGAAGGTCGACTTGGTGTAGTCGCCGACCAGCGAAATATGTGCGGTGTGATTTTGGGCATCGACCACGGTCAACGTGCCGCCGGCCGTGTTGCCCGAAAAGGACGCCGACGTCCCTGCTCCGTACGCGATGTCCTTCAGATCGAGATGGTTGGAATTGGCGGCGGTGCCGTCGCCCGTCAGGTTGATCAGCGTCCCCGTAAATTGCGCCGCATGGTCCAGCACCAGATTGCCCGTCGTAGCCTTGAAGGTGATCGATCCGGAAGCTGCGCCGGACAATTCGAGTGTGGCGCCCGCGTCGATCGTCGCAGCCTGCGTCATATTGCCGAGCTTCAATACGACGTTCCCGGAAATCTCGAGGACGGTCGATGGCGTATTGATCACGCCGTCGCCGTTGAGGTCCTGGTAAAACGCCGTCTCAATCGCCTTGAGCGACGGGTCGGTCGGGGACACCTTGTTCAGCAGGTTCGATAAGTAATTGCCATTGCGGTCGGTGGTCCATACCGAAAATTCGCCGGTGGCCGGAATCTTCCAGGCCACGTCATAGCCGGAGGACGTCTGCTCCACCGCCACCGGCGTCCAGACGCTGAACTGTCCCGACACGACCGCGACACCGCCAGACTTCAACGTCGGTCCGGTGCCGGCCGCCATCGAGACCAAGGAGAAATTCTTGCCGACGGCAACCAGACTGGTCGAACCGGATGCCTCGATCGTCGTCCCTGCAATTGTTGTCGTGGTTGAGGCCTGCGCCGTAGCAGTCGAGGGAACGCCGATCACGCCGTCGCCATTGAGATCCTGGTGAAAGAGGGTCTCACTCGATTCAAGCGTGGGGTCCGTCCCCGACACCTTGTTGAGATAGTTGGATACGAAATTGCCGTTGCTATCGGTGTTCCAGATCGTAAACTGGCCGGTGGCGGCAATCTTCCAGGCGACGAGATAGCCGTTTGACGACGATGCTTCCGCACCAACCGGCGCCCATGGGCCAAGCTGCCCCGCGACAACCGCCGTCCCGCCATTCTTCAAGAGAACCGATGATCCGGCAGTCGACAGGTAGAAATTGCTTCCTACCTTGGTAATCGTTGTCGCACCGGCCGCTTCGATCACTGTACCGACGGCAGCACTGAAGGCGTCCGACTGCTGGCTTAAATTGCCGGCGATGTCGGTTGCCGTCGCTGTGAAGCTGTGCTGGCCTGCCGTGAGCGATCCGGTGGTGACGCTCCAGGCCCCGCTCACCGCCGCCACGCCCGTGCCGAGCAAGGTCGCGCCCTCATACAGCCGGACCGTGCTTCCGGCCTCAGCCGTGCCGGAGACGATCATGCCGTTCGAAGCGGCGGGTGTGCCCGAGGTCAGGACAGGTGCAACCGGTGCACGCGTATCGACCATGACGTTCAGCGCGCCCGAGGAAGCGCTGACATTGCCGGCGGCATCCGCGGCCCTGCCGGTAAAGGTGTGGTTGCCATCCATCAATGTTCCGGTCGCAAAGGACCAGGCTCCATTGGCATCAGCAACTGCCGTTCCAATCATCGTCCCGGCGTCGAAGACCTGCACGGTGCTCCCCGCGTCAGCGGTTCCAGTCAAGTTCACCCGGTTGACATTGGTGACTCCATCGCCGACGACATTGCTGTCGGGCGAGAACGACGCCACATTGGGCGCGGTGGGAGCCACCGTGTCGATGGTGACATTGACCCCGGCCGAGAGCGCGCTGAGATTGCCGACGCCGTCCGCTGCGGCAGCCGCGAAGGCATGTGCGCCGTCGACCAGCGTTCCGGTCGCAAAACTCCAGCTACCATTGCCGTCGGCGACCGTCGTGCCGATCTGATTGGTCCCATCGAACACCTCGACGGTTACACCTGCCTCTGCGTGGCCCGTGAGAATCAGATGATTTGTGTTGACGAGGCCCGCCACGATCGAGCCGCTGTCGTTGGTCGCCGAGATCGTCGGCACGGCGATAGACGTCATCGCCATGGGCGAATTCGTCGCGGAAACGAATGAATAGTCGGCCGACGTCAAGCTGGTGACGCCGGCAATGCGCAGCGTATCTGCTCCACCCGCATAGTGAACGGTCCACACGTCGTTCACGTGGGTCAAATAGGCACCGCCGTCATAGCCTTTCAGGATCAGCTTGTCGTGTTCGGCAGTCGAGCTCGCGGAGACATGAAAATCCGCGATCGTATCGTTGCCGCTGCCCGCGTTGTAAATAAACGTATCGTTTCCGGCTCCACCGTAGAGCCAGTCATTCCCGCCGGCGCCATCGAGGACGTCGTCGCCGCTAGAGCCGGCCATACGGTTTGCCAATTGGTTGCCGACGCCAGCGAACCCGCCTGTCATCAACGTCAGGTTTTCGACGTTGGCGGGCAGCGTGTACGACGTCCAGGCCTCCACGCTGTCGATGCCGCCACCGGAATTCTCAACAATCTTCTGGTTCTTATTGCCGATGACGTAGGTATCGTCGCCGTTCCCGCCAACGAGCGTGTCATCGCTATTCACCGCCGTGAGCTTGTCGTTCGCCGCGGTGCCGTACACCGTGTGGCTGCTCGCCTTCCCGCTGATCCAGGACGTAATCGACCCGCCGACGGGCAGCGTTGCGGGCAGTTGGAAATCGTCGCTGGTGAACGCCGAGACCGTCGTGTTGCGGAACACCAGGGTATCCTGGCTCGTCAACCTCAGATACACATCGTCTCCGACTTGGCTCATTGCCGCCTGCACGTCGGCGAACGAGGTGAAGGCAAAGCCATTCAACTGGACGACATCGTGACCGGCGCCCGATCCAGGCGAGAAGTCGGTAATGATGTCCGAACCATCGCCGGAGTTGATGACGAAGGTATCGGCGCCGCCACCACCAGTCAGGATATCATTGCCGAGTCCGCCGGTGATGACGTTCGCCGCGGAATTGCCGATGATGATGTTGGACTCGATATTGCCGGTGGCATTGATGGCCGCCGAACCGGTGAGCGTCAGATTCTCGACGTAGCTGGAAAGCGTGTACGTCACCGACGAATTGACCGTATCGACGCCTCCGCCATAGGCTTCGACAACCTTCGCACCCGGATCGGTCACGACATAGGTGTCGTCGCCGGCACCGCCGGTCATGGTATCGGCGCCGCCGGCACCGCCGATCAGGTCATTGCCGGAAGTGCCGGTCAGCGTATCCGCAGCCGCACTTCCCGCGATCGTATTGCTTGGGGTGCCACTCGCGAGAAGGGTGTAGTTCGCAAGCGTGTACTCCGGCAATTGATAGGCCTTGATTGAATCGATGGTCATCGAGGCCGTCGATCCCGCAGCGGCGTTGCCTGGCCAGCTCCCGCCCATCGCCAGATTGGCGATCATGTACATCGCCGTATTCATGTCGGCGGGCGTGGCCTGCTGTGCGACCTCCTTCCCGTCCACGAAGAACGTCAGGTCATAAGGCGTCCATTCGAGCGCGAACGTGTGTTCTCCAGTGGTCAGGTTGGCTGTATTTGCCCAACCCCCATTCGCCGCGGGCGCATAAGGTGAGTGAATGGCCCAATGGGACTGGTCAGAATCCTGACCAAAGGCTTCGAGCACATCGATTTCCGTGTTGAGGTTGTTGGTGGTGCTGGGCAGCAGCCAAAACGCCGGCCATGCGCCGCTTGTACTGGGCAGCGTGGCCGTCATCTCGAAATAGCCGTAGGTCTGGGTGAAGCTGTTCTGGGTCGAGATCATGCCCGACGAGAAAATGGCGCTTCCGGTATAAGGCGTGGCACTCGCAGGCAAGGGCTGCGCCGTGATGACAAGGTGGCCATCCTGAATCGAGAACGGATTTAGCCCAAGCGACGTTGATGCCTGAGTTGCCGGCAGCCCGGAAAAGCTGGGATCGACGTACACTTCCTGTTCGCCGGCCAGCCCGTAGCTTGCTGCTCCGCTCCAGGCATAGCTTGTGCGCCAGGTCAGGCTGGGATCCTGCCCCGCGGAGAGCGTGTTGAAGTCGTCGTTGAAGGTCTGGACCAGTCCGGTCAGGGGACTGACGATGTTTATATTGGCGGCCGTGAGATTCTGGAGGCTGGTGTTTTCAAGCGTTATGGTTTCGCCGCTGGGGATCGTCAGGACAAGGTCGGTGCCGACCTGCTTCATGGCCGCCGTGACGTCGGTGAACGTCTTGAAGCCCGTGTTGTTGAGTTGCAGGATGTCACCGCCGGCGCCAGCCTGAAAGTCGGTGACGATGTCGTTTCCGTTGCCTGTGGTCACGACAAAGGTGTCGCGACCGGCCCCACCGGTCAGCACATCGTTGCCCCGCCCGCCGTCAATCATGTTGTCGCCGGCATTGCCGACAATGATGTTGTCGAGATCATTGCCGGTGGCGGGAGAAGGAACGCTATCCGTCAGGACGAGGTTCTCGACGTTCGGCGCATCGAGGAGACTGTATCCATTGATGTTCCAGACACGGATCGTATCGATCCCCTCGCCGGCCTGCTCGACGACCTTGGTGTTGTGGTCGTAGACGTAGTAGGTGTCGTCCCCGGCTCCGCCGATCAGGGTGACGCCCGTGCCGCCGGCCTGGATGCCGTCATTTGTCGCTCCGGTCGTCAGCGTGCTGCCTGCGGGGACAGTACCTGCCCAATTCCACGCCGTTCCGCTTGCCGGCAGCGGATTATCCAGCGCAACATCGTTTGCAACCAAGGTCGAGAGCGCGACATTCTGCAGCGTAAGCGTCTCGGTCGACGACAGAGTTACGACGGTATCGGCGCCTACCTGGCTGGCTGCGGCCACGAATTTGGCAAACGTCGCAAAGCCGTAGTTCTGCACCCGCAACACATCGCCGCCTGCACCCGCCTGAAAGTCGGTGACGGTATCGGAACCGTACCCTTTCGAGATCACGAAAGTGTCCGAGCCTGCTCCTCCGGTCAGGAGGTCGTTTCCGGTTCCGCCAAACAGGATATCGGCTTCTGCAGTTCCGTTGATAATGGTCATGGTTGAATCGCGCGCCCCTTTGCGCGACACGCAACTATGCCCACAATCAAAAGGGGCTTACGGGATTCCACACAATTTGACGCATGAAGTGAGAATCAGCCGAGGCACCGTAGCGCTACGGACTCACGCGAGGTCGGCGCTGCTTGGCAACCGGCAAGTTCAACCCACGCGCCGTCCCGTCGCTTCAATGGGCGCACGCCGAACACACGCTTGGTTCCAATTCGGGAACCGAGTTATGCGTCCGATATTTGACCGACTTCAGCGCGCGAAATTCCTGGTGCGCACGCTCG
Source organism: Bradyrhizobium sp. UFLA05-112 (assembly GCF_053572325.1). NCBI lineage: Bacteria > Pseudomonadati > Pseudomonadota > Alphaproteobacteria > Hyphomicrobiales > Nitrobacteraceae > Bradyrhizobium > Bradyrhizobium sp. UFLA05-112. The sequence goes on from NZ_JBANBK010000032.1 coordinate 74,479, forward strand.
TAGAGTTCGCCATCACTATAGCCGGTGGCCCCTCCGCGCGAACCCGGCCGTTCTCGATGCATACCACATGATCCGCATCGCGTACGGATTCCAGGCGATGCGTTATGAGCAGTAAGGTTCGACTCCTGAAGTGCAGCTGGATCGCGCGTCGAATGCTGTCCTCGAGCGTCAGATCGAGCGCGCTCATCGCTTCGTCAAGGATGAGGAATTTTGGATTGCGCACAATCGCGCGTGCAAGACCAAGACGCTGACGCTGACCGCCCGAAAAGCGCAGGCCATGCTGCCCTATCCAGGTGTCGTATTTGTCGGGCAGGGCCTCGACGACCTCTGAAATTCCCGCCACCCGAAGCGCCTGCAGAACCTCCTCTTCGGTGGCGTCGTTCTTGGCCATCCGAACGTTCTCGATCACCGTGCCTTCGATCAGATCGACATCCTGGCCCGCAATCGCGAGCATACCGAGCCAATCCGTCCGGCAAAGGTCTTCGATGGGCCGACCGTCAACCCGTATGACACCCTCGTTGGCCGAATAGAGCCGCAGCAGCAGATTTACGATCGTCGTCTTGCCCGCTCCACTGGCTCCAATGAGCGCAGTGGTTTTCCCCGCCGGAATGTCAAACGAAACATCCGTAAGAGCGGCTTCGCCTCCGGCATCATAGCGGAAAGTCACGTCGCGAAATGAGATGCCTTCGTCCAATGCAGTCACGGCGACGTGCCCGGCCTTGGGGTACTCCTTGTCATCCGTCGACAGCATGTGTCGGATCGACCGAAGCTGAGGCTCGATTTGCGCCATATACAGCAAGTTCCCCTCCAGGTCTCGCATATGCGGCTGCAGTCGATAGAGCAGCGCAACCGCGGTCAAACTCGTCGCAAAGCCGATTCCCCACATGTCTGCGGACGCGATGACGAGAAACAGCACGACAAGATAGCCTACCTCCGTCAGAGGCGAGACCAGGGCGGACAGACGCGCAAGCCGCAGCGCGACCTGTCGCGCCTGTGTCGAAGCCTGCTCGAATCGCCTCTGGTGACTCTCCTCCTGGCCATATGCGCGGATCGTGCGCATACCCTGGAGCGTCATCAGCATGTGCTCCCCCAGTCTTTGATGAACCAGCTTCACGCCGGTGCCCAACTGCTGCATGGGCAACGAAAGATGACGCAATCCGGCCGATACCAGCATCGAGGCAACGATGGCGAGGACGGTCACCTTGATCGAGAGCGCCAACAGAAAGGACGCGAACAGAAAGATCGAACACGAGCTTACGATAATGCGGGTGAGGCTGGCGTATGCTCCAGAAATCACCCATGTCTCAGTTCCCAACACCTCCATGAGATATGCTTCGTCATGGCGTTGAAAGAACGAGTACGAAGTCGAGAGATACTGCAGATGGACGCGGTTGCGTGCGGCTTCATTGATCTGTTCGCCAACACGCGCACTGATGAGTGTGTTGACAAAGGAAAGAGCACCGCGAGCAATGATGAGAAGGAGCAGCACGACGGCAGTTTCGGTCGAGCTGTGAAACCAGTTCGCCGCATACCGGAGCGCCTCGCCCAGCAGGCCGCCGGTAGACGTCGCAAGTTCCACCTGCCCCATGGCGAAATAGAAGAACAGGAGCACGAGGGTGATCCCGACCGTCTCGGCCAACGATGCAGCCAGGCCAAGAACGATCAGCGTCGGCGTCACCCAACGGGGCAGCGGAGCAAGCTTGAGCAGCTTGAACAGTTCGACCAATGCAGCGCTGCGCGCAGCTCTCGATCTTCTCGTATTGTCTGCGTTCTCTGTCATAGCGTTTGATTTGGATCTCCGATCGCAAACGACGACAGGGGATGTCGAACCGCTCTGTGACGCTGATGGCGCCATTTCCACCGTATCTCCGAGACGGTATCTCGTGGCACATCGTGCACGAAAACCCTGAGCGCCAGCATGGGATTCCGTCTGCACAGGAGCCCAAGGATTGAAACGAAGTACCACAACTGACCGCCCGTCAGAGCTCTCCGAAGCAGCCAACGCGCATAGTTTCTGAAGCCCTGATCGAGTAGCGCCGTGCGCCCGGGATGCCGCGTCATGATCTCATCCGCGACCAGCATCCATGACCGGAACATCCGGGTCATGTTGCTCGACATGTTGTTCGGGAGATAGCGATAGCCAATCTGGTACTCGGGCACGACCGCGAAGTGGTACGACTCCGCGACGCGGCAATAGAACAGCAGATCTTCGCAGCCTTCGGCACCCGATGCCCTGAGTCCGCTCTCGAAACCTCGCGCGGCTATGAGCGCTTCCCGGCGAACCAGCGCCGAGCTCCCGTTGCCGATGAAATTTCCCTGACAGAGATAGTCCAGCACCTCGCCCGCATGAAACACCGGATCGGATCTGGCGCTCACGCGACTGTCGACGTCGATCCAATCATACCAGCTGTACACTAGACCAGTCCTTTTTCCCGCATCAAGCAAGACCTGAAGCTGCTGCTCGATCTTGCGGGGCGTCCAGAGATCATCGGCATCAATGAACGCGACGAAGTCCGCGCGCGCCGCCTGCCAGCCGGCATTCCGGGCTGCCGCTACTCCTGCATTACGCTGTTCTATGATTACTATTCGAGAATCCAGATCCAGATGTCGCTGGACGACCGCAACCGTGTCATCCGTGGAGCCGTCGTCCACGACAATGATTTCCAGCTCCCGGTGCGACTGGGATCTGACGCTCCGAAGCGTCTCGTCGATCGTTGCACCGGCATTGAAGGCGGGGATAACCACACTGACCAGGAGCGCACCGATGCTCATTGATATTGCTCCAGGTCGCACGCGAATTTGTCCAGCGTAGAATCGCCTCTGACCTCAATTCGCGGCAGGTCTAATAAATTGTCCTTCAGTGTGGCGGCCCGGCTCACCGTATTGAACAGGGTCCTGTAACCACATTCGGCTGCGAGAAATCCAAGCCGCTGATCAGTGGAGCCAAAAGGAGCAGCAAGCGACGTTATGGGGCGCCCAAGCCATTGCTCCAACTGTGCACGAGATCGCGTCAGTTCCTCGGCGAGATTCCAGGTCGCAAGCTCCTCGCTCCGCGGGTGGCTCGCCAAATGGCTGCCAAAGGCCACGCCCTCGGCGGCAAGCCCGGCAATCCTCGCCGCATCCAGCAGCGAAGCGGGCTCTCCAAACGGTGCATCCCACTCCGCCCGCTTTCCCACGAAGTCGGTCGCAACGAACACCTCTGCCGTGAAATCGTTTGCCTGCAGGATCGGCCATGCATGCTCGGCAAAATCCGCGTACCCGTCGTCGAAGGTGATCAGCACCGGCCTGCCGACGAACGGATGATTGTTGGCCACGAACCAAGCGAGCTGGTCCGAATTGATCGTGTGGTAGCCATTGCGGCGAAGCCACAGCATCTGTTGCCGGAACGCATCGGGAGACAGGCGATACCGCGCCAGTTCACCTGGTCCCTCAAACGCAATTCTGTGGTACATCAGGACCGGGGCGTGCGTGCGTCTTTCGGATTGCGCGACGTCGAACCTGCGCGCGACGGCACCACCCCACACGATGGACCGCGCAACCTCGACATCGATCGGCGCGTTGACGGCCGCAGCTCTTACCTGTGTTTCAGGGATGGATTCGCCCGGGAGTAAACGCCTGAACCGATCGATGCGGTACAGCTCCGTCTCGATCGAGGCCTCCAGCGCAAGTCCGGGCACGCCCCCGATAATCCGCGTAATCGTCTCCGCTCCATACGGACTATCCCAGTCGAGCCCCGTTCGGGCCATGTTGTCCTTCAGCACAAAGGCATGGGCCGCCACGAGGTAACCGCCAGGACGCAGCGCCTGCGCCAATCGCCTCGCGACCGATTCTAGTTCCGCCTCGTCATTAAGGTAGTAAAGGACCTCGGAGCAGATGATCAGCTCGATGTCCTGCGGGAGTGGATCGGCGGACAAGTCCAGTTGAGAGAACTCAATGTTCGGATGTCCATTGCATCGGGCACGGGCGCGATCGAGCGCTTTGGTCGAAATATCGGCGGCCTGGAGACGCTTGACCCTGGGAGCCAATTGCTGCGTGAAATGACCTTCCGCGCACGCAAGCTCAAGAGCACGATCCATCGGCCGGTCTGGAAGGAGCTCGAGCTGCCGGTTGTACTTTTCCTGTTCATACGGCGAACCGTAGTTCCAGGGGTCTTCCTGCTTGAAGAGGTCTTCCCAATATTGCCTGCGTACGGTTGCCTGAGACTTCTCGGCGCGCATCCGGCTGCTGGCATCGGGGATGCCTGAAATGATGAGCGGCCGCGCTTGGCGTGAAGCCCGCAAGTTCAACTCACGCAGCCGCGCTTGGTGCGTATCTCGGCCATCGCGCAACAGAGATCGAACCCGTCCGGTTCGCTTGTGGAGTGCGATTTTTGCCTGAACCAGGCTTCCGATGTGGTCTTTGACCTGGAAATGAACGAGGCCATCGGCAGCCAGCTTGATCCAGAAACGGCCGCCGACAGTGCCGAGGGCGCCAATATCGACCAGCGTCAGGATGCGAGAGCCGTCGCAGAGATAGACGTACAATCGATCAATGGTCCCGACCGGCCTGATGGTGCTGACATGACGAAGGTCGACGCGCGTACCGAGCGTCAATGTGAGGACCCTGGGCGCCGAAACGTCGTCATAGTCGAGCACTTTCCGCTCGATTCTGTATTGGCACTTTCGCCCAGCCGCCGGGTCATTCCATGCACGACCGATTGCAGAGATGAGACCGGTTAAGCTCTCCCCGTATTGCGGCCACCGGTCCGCCAGCTTGGCAGGCACCGTTCTCGCACCGACCATGACGGCATCGAGCAGGACAGCCGTGATTTCGTCTGCCGACGTCTCGGTCTTCGGAATGTGGCTGAGCAGTTCCAGCGAAATATCGAAGGCATTCCTGCGGCCGCAATCAAATCCAGCACACCAAAGCGCGAAATGCGCGTACGCCGCGGCAGCGCTGCCATATGCAGTTGATGCTCCCGCTCGATGTGCGGGTGCCGGCTCTTTCACGCGATCATCATTCGAGAATCCGCGCGCAATGACCACCCGCGCGTCGGCCAGCATACGTTTGACGTCCTGCGTCAGCGAACGGTCGCTCGTCCGGTAATAGCTCAATTTCTCATCGACATGGATCCACCTGCCGCCGCAACGCGCGATCCGTTGCCACAGGTCCCAGTCTTCGCACGAGCGGAGGCTTGCCTCAAAGCCGCCGACCTTTTCGACATTGCTTTTTAAGACGAGCACGGCATGGATGAACGTGGCACACGTGCGAGCGAAACGCTCAAACGCACCGTCCTGGATGGTCGGATCGCTGCGAACGGGTGTCTCACTGCCGTCAGGCATGACCCGGCAACTGTTGCAATAGGCGGCCACCGCCGAGTGATCGAGATCCAGCGCAGCATTCATCCGGGCAAGGAAGGATCGATCAATCCAGTCGTCACTATCCAGGAACAGTATTCGTTCGCCGCGCGCGCTTGAAATTCCCCTGTTGCGGGCGCTCGATGCGCCTGCTCCGTCAGACTTCAGAACGCGAACGCGAGAATCGCGTACCGCATGTTCGGCAATGATCGCGGCCGTGCCATCATTCGATCCGTCATCCACGACGAGAGCCTCCCAGTCGGGGAAGCTCTGCGCGAGCAGGCTGTCAAGCGTTTCAGCAATGGTCGCTTCGGCATTGCGGGCTGCAATCACGACGGACGTACACGGATAGGCCGTCATCTTCGAAACCTTCGGCGATGATAGAACAGCAATCCGGCGAGATATCCCGTCACCTCCTCCTTCAGGAAGCGGTCGCGAACGCTGTCTCCCTCCATGACTTTCCGGAGCAGTCGATACAGGTACCAGCGAGGTTTTTGATAGTAGGCCAGACGCCGATTAGCCGAGATCCCCGTTCGCTCATACTGCACCAAAAGTGCCGCCGCATGACCACGCATGTAGTGATAGATCTGGCTGGCCAGGCCATCCATCGTCCTACGGTGAAAATGGAATGCGACCGACGCCGGAGTGTAACGACAGGTGTAGCCACCCGCGAGCAATCGATACCAGTATTCCGAGTCACCCGAGCAGCCCGCCTGACCGACGTCCAGTCGCTCGTCGAAAAGTCCGACGGTTTGAAACACATCGCGCCTGAACGCCATGCTCGCTCCAGCGCCAATGTCCCATGCCGGAAGAACTCGGTCGCTATGCGATCGGAAGACTGTGCCGTCGTAATCCTGTTCGCAGTAGCCCTTGCCAAATCCCCAATACGTCTCGAAGTGCCGTTGCGCCTCGGTTGCAAGCTCCGCCGGAAGCACCAGTCCCGTCACCGCCCCGATCTGGGGAGAGTCAAACGCGCACGTTAGTTGCTCCAGCCAACCCGGGTGAAGCAACACATCGTCGTCCGTATAGGCGACGATATCTCCGGTTGCCCGGAGCGCGCCGGCATTACGCGCAATATCCAGACCGGGTCTATCCTCGCGAACGTAGGTCACTCCCGCGGCCAACGCCACATCCCGCGTCCGCTGATCGCGCGACGCATTGTCCACCACAATAATCTCTCGCGGAGGATGGGTCTGTTGAGGCAGCGACAGCAAGCATCTGCTCAGCTCGTCCGGACGGTCCCGCGTGCAGATCACCACGCTTGCCGAGAGCCGCGCCTTCGTCGGCGTTCGCACCTTGGAGTCGACCGCTGAGATAAGCGCATCGTCAATATGCTCGATCCTGGAGTCCGTCACCCGGCCTTCATGCATCAGAACATGACCAATCGGCTGATTGGCACGCCAAAATACCGTCATGCCTTCGCTCAATGGCGTTTCCGCAACAGCAGAAGCCGACGCCACGGAGACATGCGTCACGCCCCTTCCCAATCCAATGCCTGCAATGAATGGGCTATCGGTCATCTTCGTGCGACGTCATGCCGGCGGGTTGCTATCGCTCCACCTGAGCGCAGTTTCGATAATGAAATCGATCTGGGATTGCCGTGGCCTCCAACCGAGCTCCTGCTCGACTTTGGCAAAGGAGGCGACAAGCGTGGGCGGATCTCCCGGACGGCGCGGGCCGCGGCGGACGATCGGATCGTTTCCGGAGACACGCTTCACGGCCTGTAGCAGTTCAAGCACGCTCGTGCCGATCCCCGTACCGAGATTGAAGACGTGAGTACCGCCACGAGCTGCCAGCATATTGCCTGCGAGAAGGTGGGCCTGCGCCAGGTCACTGACGTGGATATAGTCCCTGATCGCGCTGCCGTCCGGCGTCGGAAAGTCCGTTCCCAAAATGGTGAAAGGTCGATCGGGTCGGCGCACGGCTTCAATCGCAAGCGGAATGGCATGCGTCTCCGGTTCGTGGCGCTCGCCGATCTCGCCGTCCGGATCGCAACCCGCAGCGTTGAAGTAGCGCAGGGAAGCCGACGACATCCCGTACGCGCGACCAAAGTCCTCCAGCATGCGCTCGATGATCATCTTGGACCATCCATAGGGATTGATTGGCGCTTGCGGATGCGTTTCGTCTATCGGGATGCGATTTGGAATTCCGTAACTGGCACACGTGCTGGAAAAGAGGACGCGCGAGCAGCCGGCCGCTCGCATCGCCTCAAGGAGCGCAAGTGTTCCTCTCGTGTTGTTGTCGTAATAGATGGCGGGATCGGCCACGGACTCGCCGACATAAGACAGCGCAGCAAAATGCGCGACGAGGTCCGGCCTGTGGGTTTCCAGCGTCGCGCGCACGCCGGATGAATTGCGAATGTCGCATTCGATCAGCGGTCCCCAGCGGACGGCATCGCGCCAGCCCCGGGAAAGATTGTCCAGCGTCACGACGTTCCAGCCGGCCATCGCAAACGCTTTGCAACAATGCGAGCCGACGTAGCCGGCACCGCCGGTGACAAGAACGGTCTTCTTCATCTCGTTGCGTCCGCCCGCTGGGCATCGATCGCAAGCGCGGAATTACCGAGATTTGTAGGATCGGCGACATCGTCGCGCATCTGCCTTCGCGCCAACAACACTCAACTCCCTGTCACGAAGCACAACCTTGTTGTTGATCTCCCCGATCTGCCAAATTCCAATCAATTCTTATCCAAATGGATTGTGGCCGCATTCGTACCGTGGAACGGACAGTTGCAAAGGCCCGAAACTCTCGCTGCGAGATGCAGCGACTGAGTCAGCAACTACCTCAACAAACCGACGAACTTTCCGACCTCACACGGCGGCCGCGAGTGCTGCCATACTCGCCTTGCGACATCGCTGCGTAACTATTGCCCCGCTGTGGTTTCGTCCGCGGGATAGAATTGCGCTTGATGCGCTTCCGAAAGAACCTGCCCTGTCGGTGATTTCGCCAAGGCAGTCCATTCATACAGGCCAGGATTGCACGGACCGAAAGTGTGGATCGTGCCAAATGGCAAAATACCGTTGCTCGGAACCGGAACGTCCTGGCCTCCCATTTCTCGAGCGCCTTGCCTCAACGTTAGCGATATCGAGGTGGAACCCGCGGGAACATTGCGCAGATGAATCTCGGGATTTGGGAACAAAGTGACGCAACCGTGCGCACCGCGCCATGAAAAATCCAGCGTCATCGGATCAGCCGATGCGGGACGACACACGGCAAGCAGCCAAGCGAGGACGACAACAATAACTCTCACATACCACTCCAATTCGTGTTCGCTTCCAATCTTCCAGCGATCGGCCGGACAAACTATCCTCGCAAATAGATCGCCCTTTTAAGGCACGATCGGTGAGCACACTCACTTAGTTGCGGCGGCACGAGGAGGCCAAGCCGGGAGGTCACGAGTTGGCCATTCTTCTGGCTGACCGTCCGCTCGTCCTTGGCGTGCATTGAATAACATTCCCGCGCCCGCCAATGGGTCGAACACAACAACGGCAAGTGGCAGCTAAACCGTGTCCAGAAAAATCCTGATCGTCATACCCGCTTTGAACGAGGCTTCGCACATCGAGACCGTTGTCCGCAACCTGGCTCGGGACAGTCTGCACGAAGATCGCACAATAGTGGTTGCAGATGGCGGCAGCACCGATGGGACGCCTGACATTGTTCGCTTGCTCGCCAAGGAGATCGACGACGTCCATCTGTTGCGCAATCCCCAGCGGCTGCAGAGTGCCGGCGTCAATCTGGCCGTACGGGGTTATGGAACTGCGGCGCAGGTGCTGGTGCGGTGTGACGCTCATTGCGAATATCCGGCGGATTATGTTTCGAGTCTCATCGAGACCTTGGACGAGCGCCAGGCCGATTCGGTCGTGGTCCCCATGGACTCGCGTGGTGACAGCTGCCTGCAAAAGGCCGTCGCCTGGGTCTCAGACACAAAGGTCGGATCGGGCGGATCGGCGCATCGCGGCGGAAAGCAAAGCGGCTTTGTCGACCACGGACATCATGCGGCGATGACCATCGATGCGTTCCGCAGGGCCGGCGGTTACGATGAAACCTTCACTCATAATGAAGATGCAGAGTTTGATTGCAGACTGCGTGCAATCGGCGGCCGGATATTTCTCGATTCGGACATCCGCCTTTCATATCGGCCGAGGTCGGGTTTTCTGAGCCTGGCGAAGCAGTACTTCAACTACGGTCGCGGTCGATCGAGGACCGTGAGACGGCATCCCGGATCGTTGCGACTGCGCCAGTTCCTGGTGCCCACTCATGTTGCATTGACGTTTTGCGCCATCGCGCTGTCTCCGGTGATGCCGGTGCTGTTGGCATTGCCAGCGGCCTATCTGGCAATTCTGGCGCTGACCGCAATGATGATTGCAGCAAAGCATCGCTCAATCTGCGGGCTGCTTGCGCTGCCGGCCGCTGTCGTGATGCACTTCGCGTGGGCACTTGGCTTTTTCTGGGGCATCCTGTCGATCCGCCAGACCACCTGGCAGATGACGCCTTCAGTTTCGTAAATCCTGCAGAACCTTAACGCTGGCCGGCGCGCCCCCCACACGCCGGCCCGCTTTCGCATAGGCGACTTCGGTCAGGCGGGCAATCGAGGTCCACGTCGGCACGGAGTCGCGCAGATCCAGCATTCCTTGACCCTTGGAGTTTCGATAATCAGGGTCGCGAATCAAGCGTTCGAGCGATCGGGACAATGCCGCCGGATCATCTGGAGGAACGAGCGTTCCCTCTGCCTGATCGCTCAGCCATTCCGAAAACGTTCCAAGGTTCGACGCCACAATCGGACGTCCCGCCGCAATCGCCAGCATCAGCACACCCGATGCGTCGATGTCCCGGTACGGAAAAGCCAGGATGTCAGCGCGCGCGACCAGGGAGGTCACTTCATCTTCCGGGACAAAACGCAGGTCGAACTCGACATGGTCTTCGAGCTCCAGGTCCTTCACCATCGCAAACAGCGGCTCCATCGGCATTTCTGGCCAGCCTACGACCTTCACCACGCAATGCACCCTGACCTCGCGGGGAAGCAGCGCAAGCGCGCGGAGCATGACGTCGACGCCCTTGTAGGGCTTTATCTTGCCGAACAGGAGTATTTGAACGCGCCCGCCCGCTGCCGAAGACTCGTCGGCCCGTCTGGCGATATGATCCGTGAGCAATCCGTGCGCGATAACGGATATCTTCTCGTCCGGGATACCGACGCGCAGCAGGCGATCGCGTGCAACGGTCGTATGAACGATGAGATGGTCGAAACAATGCAGAATCCCGAGCGCGCCAATTCGCTGTATCCGCGAGCTCGGATTGTTGTTGAACGGATTCGAATCGTGAACGGTCAAGACCGTTGGCGCGACCCTCCTGAACTTGGGGATGAACTGGCTGTCAACGATTGCCAGCGGCGCCCACTGGAAATGGATCACGTCAGGCGGCCTTCTCCTGAAGCGCCTGATTAGCCGTGTCATTGATTCCGCGTGACTGAGGCCCTTCAACCCCAGTTGCACGCTGCGCGGAAGTCTCTTGAAAAAACGCGATTGCAATCCCGGATAAAAATGCCGGTCAAGAAACAGTTCCTCATCCACGGAGGGCTTCTGTCCAAGCTGGCGGCCGACAATGCTGGCTGCATGCCCAATATCGGTCAATCCTTTGGCTAATTTGAGATCATACGGCCACGTAAACAGTGAGGGATCGATCAGAGAAATTTTCATGCGATTGCCTTACCGACCATGCTTTGCGGACCGTGAAATTACTTCTGGCTCATCAAGACATGGATTGATAGCCTCTCGTGACATCCGCGAACTTCGTGAGCGACACACGTTGAAGATCAGCATCGTCATAACGGTCTACAATTACGAACGATATGTCGGATTGGCGATCGACAGCGCATTGAATCAAACGCGTCCAGCGGATGAAATTGTTGTCGTCGACGACGGCTCGATCGACGGTTCCCGTCAGATTATCGCCGGCTATGGCGACAGGATTCGAGCCATATTTCAGGCTAATCAAGGCAACATCGCAGCATTCGAGGTTGGTTATCGCGAAGCGACAGGCGACGTGCTGCTCTTCCTCGATGCGGATGACATCCTGCTGTCGACGGCGGTGGAACACGTCGCTGCGCGCTGGCGCGAGGGTGTTTCGAAGGTTCAATTCAATCTGGAAATCATCGATGGCGCCGGCAAGCAACTTGGACGCTCGTTTTGTGCGTTTCCCAAGTCCTACGCGCCAGACGACGTGCACGCAGAATTTATCCGGTGGGGAACATACACCTGGCCGGTCATGTCGGGAAACGCGTATTCCCGAGAGTTTCTTCGCCAGGTCATCCCTCTCAATCCACCTGTTGGATACGATGGGGCTCTCAATACGATCGCGCCTCTCTACGGGAACGTGGTCACGGTGCAGGAAACCCTGGGGCAATATCGGCTTCATGGCAGAAATATCAGCCGGAATGACGCGAAGGGCCGCGCGCAGCGCTTTCCCGATTTCCCCAGGCAGATCGGGTTCCGTGTCGCCGAGTTCGATATCCTGAAGGCGCATTGCGACAGGAAGTCGATGCACGTGCAAGCTGCACGGCCGATCGACAACGAGATCGTCTTCGTCAACTATCGCCTCGCGTCGCGCAAATTGGGACTGAGGTATGTTGGCCAGGATGCGGACTCCTCGAGTTCGCTCGTGCGCCGTGGAATATGGCTTGCCCTGACCAGGACGACCCAGTGGCGCGCCGCCGCCTCTCATATCGTCTGGTTCTCCGCGTTGTTCCTGAGCCCCTCCTGGC
>NZ_JBANBK010000033.1:0-84669 GCF_053572325.1 Bradyrhizobium sp. UFLA05-112
ATCACGGCGTTCGAGGGGTGTCCACACCCTCACCGCCGCTTACCCCAGTCGCCGCTTACCCCATAGCATCTGGATCACCCGCTTTCCGGGTGATGACACCGTCGACGTTGGTGATCGCCTACATTCCCAACGTCGTCCTGGCTTTCGCCAGCACGACACCGAAGATTCGACGCAACGCGCTGCCAAATGCCCGGCCTACGACGCCCGCACCTGCCAGAATCTCAGGGTACGCCGGGCATTCTCCGGTGTCATTCGTCCAAAATGGCCCCTCGCCTTCGCAAGATCGGCGGGCTTCATCTTGCCGGTGGCGTAGCGGCTTTCCAGCACGACGCTGGTGGTCTCCCAGCTCAGCAGCGCCGCTCGGCAGGGCACCAGCAGGCCGTCATCGCGCAGGCTCTGCATCAAGGGCCGGATCACCTCGACGGTGGAGCCGGATAATGCTGCCAGCGCAGCGACGGTTTCCTCATAGCGTCGCTGCGCGGCAAAGCCGAGCAGTGTTGCCTCGTTGAGCTGGCCGGTCTCCTTGAGCTTTGCGACGGCGCGTCTGGCGCCGACGAAATCACGGATCCCCGACATCTCGCGATCGACGCCGGTGGCGACGCTCGCGATGGCGTTCTGGATCTCTTCGAACAGATGCGGCGGGGCGCGTGACAACAGGCGCGTGCGAACCGCGTCGGTCGCCGAGCGCAGCAATTGTCGGCGCAGGTCCGAGGGCAGATCGACGCGCACGCCGACGCTCACGGTCAGTTCGGGGTCCTGTTCGGCCTGCCCGACGATGACGGCAAAGCCGCTCGCAGAAAGCCGGGCGCCGGGATTGGCGGCAAGGCGTCGGCTGACGCTCGGATAGCGGCGTGCCAGAAGCGCGTCGGTGACGATTTCCTTCAGCCACCAGCGGCCGGCGACCGCGAGCAGATGCTGCTCGCCCTTGGTGGCCGCAATGTTGAGCAATTCGGCCTCGTCGAGGCGGGCCGATTCCTGAAGCACGGGGCCGGCGATCCTGATCTCGTCATTGCCGGCAAGGCGGCGGATCACGGACGGCGGCGCTTGTGCGACCGGTGCAAGCTGCGCGCTGATCTCGGCGAGCGCGACGCGCGCGCCCATGTCGGCGATCGAGCGCAGCTCGATGGTCTTGATCAGCCGCTCGAGCACGTCGTCGAACAGCGCAATCTGCTCGTCATTGAAGCTGCCGGCGGAGGACAGGAACAGGTCGGTGACGCGCCGCGCCGTTTCCAGACGCTTCTCGTCCGAGCCGGCGCGAATCGCACCTTCGACTTCGTCGATGATCGATGGCTGGGCCTGCGGCATGAAGCGTTGCTCGTCCTGAGCCGGTTCGAAGAAGCTTGTTCTAAGCAACCGCTATCATTAGAGGCGAGCACTGAACGTTTCGTAAACCATCGGTGGGATGGCTGCGGCCGAGTAGCTTCAGCGAGATGTCGCCGCGGAGGAACTGCGCTCCCTCTCCCGCTTGCGGGAGAGGGGTGGGGAGAGGGTGTCTCCGCAATCGTGAACCCCCAAGAGGAGAGAGCCCTCACCCGGCGCTCCGCGCCGACCTCTCCCGCAAGCGGGAGAGGTGAACGACCGGGGCGCTTATTCCCCTTCCCCGTTCCAGCCACAGGTCCTGAGCCGCTCCTGCATGTGCGGCGGCGCCGGCGCGAGGACGTGCACTGGCTCCTTGTTGCGGGAGATCGGGACCACGATCTCGCGCGAATGCAGATGCAGCCGTGGCTCGCCGAAGCGCGGGCCATTGCCGTAGATGTTGTCGCCGACGATCGGCCAGCCCTGCGCCGCGCAATGTACCCGCAATTGATGGGTGCGGCCGGTAACCGGTTCCATGGCGAGCCAGGTCAGGCCCTCGCCGCGGCCCATCACCATCCAGTTGGTGATCGCTTTCTGGCCTTCCGGGTCCGGCTTCTGCCACCAGCCGCGCTCGGCATTGAGGCGGCCGAGAGGTAAGTCGATCGTGCCTTCGTCCTCGGCCGGCCCGCCCTCGACCACGGCCCAATAGGTCTTGCCGATCTTGCCGTGCTTGAACAACAGGCCGAGCGAGGCGGTGGCCTTGCGATGGCGCCCAAGTACCAGGCAGCCCGAGGTGTCCTTGTCCAGCCGGTGGGCCAGCACCGGCGGCCGTGGCAGGCCGAATCGCAGCGCATCGAAGGAAGCTTCCAGGTTGGCCCCGCCCTTGGGGCCGCGATGCACGGGGAGGCCTGCCGGCTTGTCGATCACCAGCATCAGCCCGTCGCGGTGAAGCACGCGCGCCAGAATTTCATCCGCGGTCAACTCGGGAACATCGAGCAATATCAGGACTTTCGTTGGAGACTTTCGTTTAGGAGCCGGAACGGCTAACACGCCATCATGAACGATACCACCGACACCCCCAAACTGAGCTGGTGGCGCCGCCTGTCCAACGGGCTCAAGCGCACGTCGGCCTCGCTCGGGACCGCGGTCGCCGACCTCGTCACCAAGCGCAAGCTCGACCGCGCCATGCTCGACGACATCGAGGACGTGCTGCTGCGCGCCGACCTCGGCACCGAGGTTTCGGTGCGCATCGCGGACGCGGTCGGTGCGGGACGCTACGACAAGGCGATCTCGGCGGATGAGGTGAAGGACGTCGTCGCCACCGAGGTCGAGAAGGTGCTGGTTCCGGTTGCAAAAGCGCTCGAGATCGATGCGGTGAAAAAGCCCTTCGTCATCCTCGTGGTCGGCGTCAACGGCTCCGGCAAGACCACGACCATCGGCAAGCTGTCCGCGAAATTCGCCTCCGAAGGCCGCAAGGTGATGCTGGCGGCCGGCGATACGTTTCGTGCAGCCGCAATCGAGCAGCTCAAGATCTGGGGCGAGCGCACCAGGACGCCGGTCATATCAGGCGCGCAAGGTTCGGATTCGGCTAGCCTCGCCTTCAATGCGCTGACGGCGGCGAAGGAGCAGGGAACTGACGTGCTCCTGATCGACACCGCAGGCCGCTTGCAGAACAAGGCCGAGCTGATGAACGAGCTTGAAAAGGTCGTGCGCGTGATCCGCAAGGTAGATAGCTCGGCGCCGCATGCGGTGCTCCTGGTGCTGGACGCCACCGTCGGTCAGAACGCGCTGTCGCAGGTCGAGGCGTTCCACCGCACCGCTGGGGTCACGGGGCTCGTGATGACGAAGCTCGACGGCACCGCGCGCGGCGGAATTCTGGTGGCGCTCGCCGAGAAATTCAAACTGCCGGTGCATTTCATCGGCGTCGGCGAAGGCGTCGACGATCTCGCGCCGTTCACCGCGCGCGATTTTGCCCGCGCGATCGCCGGAATTGAGAGTTGAAATGGACAAGACCCAGCCGCATCCGCTGTTCAAGCTGGCAACCGAGCTCGGCCCGCTGCTCGTGTTCTTCTTCGTGAATTCAAGATTCAACCTGTTCGCGGCGACCGGCGCGTTCATGGTCGCAATCGTGGCGGCGATCATCGCTTCCTACGTGGTGACTCGCCACGTGCCGATCATGGCGCTGGTCACCGGCGCGATCGTGCTGGTGTTCGGCACGCTGACACTGGTGCTGCACGACGAGACCTTCATCAAGGTCAAGCCGACCATCATCTACGGCCTGTTCGCAGCGGTGCTCGGCGGCGGACTGTTGTTCGGCCGCTCCTTCATCGCCATCATGTTCGACCAGATGTTCAACCTGACGCCGCAGGGCTGGCGCATCCTGACCTTCCGCTGGGCGCTGTTCTTCGCCGGCATGGCGGTGCTCAACGAAATCGTCTGGCGCACCCAGAGCACGGACTTCTGGGTCAACTTCAAGGTTTTCGGCGTGACGCCGCTGACGATGATCTTCGCGATCGCGCAGATGCCGCTGACCAAGCGTTACCACATTGCGCCAGTGTCGCTGGAGGCGAGCGAGGCCGAAGCGGGAGATGTGCGGAAGCGGTAGGCTGGCCACACATTCAACCGTCATCGCCCGACTTGATCGGGCGATCCAGTACTCTGAGACGTCCGTGGTGAATCGATAAGCCGCGGCGTACTGGATGGTCCGGTCAAGTGTTTAGACCGGACAGATCACTCAAGCCGGGGGCATGACAGCGGGTATGCGGGGTTGGATTCTCACTCGCACTGACGACGGCGTCAGCTTCCCGTCTTCAACGCCTTCTCGAGCTGCGGCAGCAGCACGCTCTGCAAATTCTCCCGCGTGATCGGGCCGACCAGCTTGTAGGCGATCTTGCCTTCGCGCCCGACGACGAAGGTTTCCGGCACGCCGTAGACACCCCATTCGATCGAGGTGCGGCCATTGGCATCCGTGCCGACGACGCCGAACGGATTGCCGTAGCGGCCGAGGAAGCGGCGCGCATTGTCGGGCGTGTCCTTGTAATTGATGCCGACGAGCTGGAAGCGCTTGTCCTTGGCAAGCTCGGTCAAGAGCGGCGCCTCGTCGTGACAGGGCACGCACCAGGAGGCCCAGACATTGACCAGGCTGACCTTGCCGATGAACGCAGCCGGGTCGAGTCCCGGCACCTGCGCGCCGCCCACTTGCAGGCCGTCGAGCTGCGGCAGCGTGGTCTGCGGCGCCGGCCGGCCGATGAGTGCAGAGGGAATGCGCGAGGGATCGCCGCTGCCGAGCCGGACCCAGAACAGCAGCGCAAGGCCGATGAAGGCGATCAGCGGCAGCATCACCAGGAAGGCGCTGCGCGCCGGCGTGGCCGAGGTCGACTGCTCGCTCATCGCAACTCCGTCGCGCTTCGGCCCGAGCGTCGGATGACGCCGCTCTTTTCGAGCTCGCGCAGGCGCTCTGTCTGGTTGCGATAGTCGATCAGGATCCAGCCGATCAGGATCGCCACCACGATGGCTGCGGCGAGATAGGATGTCACGATGAAGGATGCGTAGGGGCCGAGCGCCATGTTATGCGGCCCCAATTTCGTTTGACGCGTTTCCTTCACGCGAACCGGTGCTCAACTCGTTCGAAAACGCTATGCGGCTCGCCTGCATCATTTGCAGGGAGCGGACGCGGCGTCGCAGGATCTCGTTGCGCATCGCCGCCAGGTGCAGCGTGATGAACAAAAACGTGAACGCGACCGCCATCACCAGCAAGGGAATCAGGAACGATTTGTCGAGCGTCGAGCCGCCCATGCGCATCACCGAGGCGGGTTGATGCAGCGTATTCCACCAATCGACTGAGAATTTGATGATCGGCAGGTTGATCGCGCCGACCAGTGTCAGCACCGCAGCGGCGCGCGCCGCGCGCGAGGGATCCTCGACCGCGCGCCACAGCGCCATCAGGCCGAGATACATCAGGAACAGGATCAGCACCGAGGTCAGCCGTGCGTCCCATTCCCAATAGGTGCCCCACATCGGCCGGCCCCATAGCGAGCCGGTCAGCAGCGCGAGGAACGTGAAGGCAGCGCCGATCGGCGCGGCGGCCTTCGCGGCGACGTCGGCGAGCGGGTGCCGCCACACCAGCGTGCCGAGCGAGGCCACGCTCATCACGCCCCAGACGAACATCGACAGCCACGCATTGGGCACGTGGATGAACATGATCTTCACGGTAGCGCCCTGCTGATAATCGTCGGGCGCCAGCGCCGATTGATAGAGGCCAAGCGCGAGCAGGATCACGGTCGCCGCCGCAAGCCACGGCAGCACGCGCGCCGTCAGCGCAAGGAACCGCGAGGGGTTGGCGAGGTCGATCAGTGTCATGGTCACCTGATAATCATGGCGAGGGGCCGCAGGCAATCAGCACGAAAGTGCGAAGCGAAAGTTGATCGGGGTCAAGATCAGTCCAGCCCGTGCCGGAGGCTTGCGGCGGCCGCGAAGGGGCCGATCACCAGGCTGACCAGCGACAGCGCGCACAGGATCGAGAACGGCGCGCCGAATGACATTGGCCCGACGATCACCGCCTGGGAGGCCGCGACGCCGAAGATCAGCACCGGAATTGACAGCGGCAGCACGAGAACGGCCATCAGCAGCCCGCCGCGATGCAGCGTCACCGCCAGTGCCGCGCCGATCATGCCGGTGAAGGTCAGGGCCGGCGTTCCCGCCAGCAGCGTCAGGGCCACCGCGCCGGTTGCGACCATGTCGAGATTGAGCAGGAGGCCGAGCACGGGGGTTGCGACGATCAGCGGCAGGCCCGCGGCCAGCCAATGCGCCAGCGCCTTGGCGGCGCAGGCGAGTTCCAGTGGCGTCCGGCTCATCGTGATCAGGTCGAGTGAGCCGTCCTCGTGGTCGGCCATGAACAGACGGTCGAGGGTCAGCAGGCTCGCGAGCAGCGCCCCGAGCCACAGGATCGCCGGCCCCAGCCGCGACAACAGCGCCAGATCGGGCCCCACCGCAAACGGCATCAGCACCACCACGGTCAGGAAAAACAGCACTCCAATCAACGCCCCGCCGCCGACGCGGAGCGCGATGCGGATGTCCCGGCGGATCAGGGCGGAGAGGGCGGTCATGGGCGGCTCCCATCGTACCCCAAAGGCGGTGCGCTCCCTCCCCCGCTTGCGGGGGAGGGTCGGGGAGAGGGTGTCTCGACAACGGAGACTCCCCCAGAGGAGAGAACCCTCACCCGGCGCTGCGCGCCGACCTCTCCCGCAAGGGGGAGAGGCGAGGGAGCCCGCGGCGACGGCTGCTTCCCGGGTGCGAGAGCCGCGCCCGGCCGTTCGAAAAGCTGAGGGTCGGCCATCCTCACGCCGCACCCCCGATCCGCAGCTCCCGTGAGTCGATCCCCAGCGGCATGTGAGTGGCGGCGATGATCATTCCCCCGCGCTCCAGGTGCTGCCTCATCAACCCGCAAAACATGTCCTGGCCGGCGCCATCGAGCGCGGTGGTTGGCTCGTCCAGCAGCCAGACCGGGCGGTGGACCGTCAGCAGGCGGGCCAGTGACAGGCGGCGGCGCTGGCCGGCAGAGAGGAAAGCGGCCGGCAGATGGGTGGCATGGTCGAGGCCGACGGTCGACAGGCTCATCGCCCCGTCGAAGCGCTCGCCGCCCAGAAAGTCGGCCCAAAATGCGAGATTTTCCGCCACGCTCAGCGCCGGCTTCAGCGCGTCGCGGTGGCCGAGATAATGGCACTGTTCGGCCAGGCTCAGCTCGGTGTCGCCGCCGGAAAGCTCGATCGTGCCGCCGGCCGGAATCAGCAGCCCCGCAATCAGCCGCAGCAGCGACGTCTTGCCGGAGCCGTTGCGCCCTACAACCGCCAGCGCCTCGCCGGAGGCGGCCACAAAATCGAGGCCGGCAAACACCTCGCGGCCGCCCCGCACGCATCTGATGCCACGCCCTGAGAGCTGCATGTCACCTCTGGTCGCCCCCTTCACCGGTGGCCCTCAAGAAAACTTGGGGTAGCGCAGCAGAATTTGAGGCTCCCGGATTGCTGCGGCACGATCGTCCTTGTGGCGGTGCGGTTAGAAAGCTTCTATAAGCCCGGAACTTGATGCAGCACTCCACTCGCTCCTGCAAGCGACCCAGCCGGATTCGCTGACGGTGTTAAAGTACCCTCTGCCGGGTATAACTAACAATTGGGATTTCCTACATGACCTCGCTCGACAGCTTCAAATGCAAAAAGACCCTCAAGGTCGGCGCCAAGACCTATGTCTATTACAGCCTGCCGACCGCCGAGAAGAATGGTCTGAAGGGGATTTCCAAGCTCCCTTATTCGATGAAGGTCCTGCTCGAGAACCTGCTGCGCAACGAGGACGGCCGTTCGGTCAAGAAAGAGGACATCGTCGCCGTCTCGAAGTGGTTGCGCAAAAAATCGCTGGAGCATGAGATCGCCTTCCGCCCGGCCCGCGTGCTGATGCAGGATTTCACCGGCGTTCCGGCGGTGGTCGACCTCGCCGCAATGCGCAACGCGATGCAGAAGCTCGGCGGCGATGCCGAGAAGATCAACCCGCTGGTGCCGGTCGATCTCGTCATCGACCACTCCGTGATCGTGAACTTCTTCGGCGACAACAAGGCCTTCGCCAAGAACGTCACCGAGGAATACAAGCAGAACCAGGAGCGCTACGAATTCCTGAAGTGGGGCCAGAAGGCGTTCTCGAACTTCTCCGTGGTGCCGCCTGGCACCGGCATCTGCCACCAGGTCAATCTCGAATATCTCGCCCAGACCGTCTGGACCAAGAAAGAGAAGATGACGGTCGGCAAGAAGACCGGCACGTTCGAGGTGGCCTATCCCGACTCGCTGGTCGGCACTGATTCCCACACCACCATGGTCAATGGCCTCGCCGTGCTCGGCTGGGGCGTCGGCGGCATCGAGGCTGAGGCCTGCATGCTCGGCCAGCCGTTGTCGATGCTGCTGCCGAACGTGGTCGGCTTCAAGCTGAAGGGCTCGCTGAAGGAAGGCGTCACCGCGACCGATCTCGTGCTGACGGTCACGCAGATGCTGCGCAAGCTCGGCGTCGTCGGCAAGTTCGTCGAGTTCTTCGGTCCCGGCCTCGATAACCTCTCGGTCGCCGACAAGGCCACGATCGGCAACATGGCGCCCGAATACGGCGCGACCTGCGGCTTCTTCCCGGTCGATGCCGCCGCGATCGATTACCTCAAGACCTCCGGCCGTGCCGCACCGCGCGTCGCGCTGGTGCAGGCCTATGCCAAGGCGCAGGGCCTGTTCCGCACCGCCAAGTCGGCGGATCCGGTGTTCACGGAGACGCTGACGCTCGATCTCGGCGACGTCGTGCCATCGATGGCCGGTCCGAAGCGTCCCGAAGGCCGCATCGCGCTGCCCTCCGTGTCGGAAGGCTTCAGCCTCGCGATGGCCAACGAGTACAAGAAGGGCGATGATGCCGAGAAGCGCTACGCAGTCGAGGGCAAGAACTTCGAGCTCGGTCATGGCGACGTCGTGATCGCGGCGATCACCTCCTGCACCAACACCTCGAATCCGAGTGTGCTGATCGGCGCGGGCCTGCTGGCGCGCAACGCGGCCAAGAAGGGCCTGAAGGCAAAACCCTGGGTGAAGACCTCGCTCGCGCCGGGTAGCCAGGTCGTCGCCGAATATCTCGCCAATTCGGGCCTGCAGGCCGATCTCGACAAGGTCGGCTTCAACCTGGTCGGCTTCGGCTGCACCACCTGCATCGGCAATTCCGGTCCGCTGCCGGAAGAGATCTCGAAGTCGATCAACGACAACGGCATCGTCGCGGCCGCCGTGCTCTCCGGCAACCGCAACTTCGAAGGCCGCGTCTCGCCGGACGTGCAGGCGAACTATCTCGCCTCGCCCCCGCTCGTCGTCGCCCACGCGCTCGCCGGCAGCGTCACGAAGAACCTCGCCACCGAGCCGCTCGGCGAAGGCAAGGACGGCAAGCCGGTGTACCTCAAGGACATCTGGCCGACGACCAAGGAGATCAACGCCTTCATGAAGAAGTTCGTGACCGCGTCGATCTTCAAGAAGAAGTATGCGGACGTGTTCAAGGGCGACACCAACTGGCGCAAGATCAAGACGGTCGAGAGCGAGACCTATCGCTGGAACATGAGCTCGACCTACGTGCAGAATCCGCCGTACTTCGAAGGCATGAAGAAGGAGCCGGAGCCGGTCACCGACATCGTCGAGGCGCGTATCCTCGCGATGTTCGGCGACAAGATCACCACCGACCACATCTCGCCGGCGGGCTCGATCAAGCTGACTTCTCCGGCCGGCAAGTATCTCAGCGAGCATCAGGTGCGCCCCGCCGACTTCAACCAGTACGGCACGCGGCGCGGCAATCATGAAGTGATGATGCGCGGCACCTTCGCCAACATCCGCATCAAGAATTTCATGCTCAAGGGCGCGGATGGAAACATCCCTGAAGGCGGCCTGACAAAGCACTGGCCCGACGGCGAGCAGATGTCGATCTACGACGCCGCGATGAAGTATCAGCAGGAGAACGTGCCGCTGGTGGTGTTCGCCGGCGCCGAATACGGCAACGGCTCCTCGCGCGACTGGGCGGCGAAAGGCACACGTCTGCTCGGCGTTCGCGCCGTGGTCTGCCAGAGCTTCGAGCGCATCCATCGCTCCAACCTGGTCGGCATGGGCGTGCTGCCGCTCACCTTCGAGGAAGGCACTTCCTGGCAGTCGCTTGGCCTGAAGGGCGATGAGAAGGTCACGCTGCGCGGCCTCGTCGGCGACCTCAAGCCGCGCCAGAAGCTGACCGCAGAGATCGTCTCGGCCGACGGCTCGCTGCAGCGCGTTTCGCTGCTCTGCCGCATCGATACGCTGGACGAGCTCGACTACTATCGCAACGGCGGTATCCTGCACTACGTCCTGCGCAAACTCGCGGCGTAAGCGCGGATTTGTGAACTATGGCTCACTGCGAAGTGAGTAGAACGTTAAGCGAAGGCGGCCTATCAAGGGCCGCCTTTGTTCGTTTGCGGTATGTTCCAGATGGGCTCGTCCGGGCAGAGATCTTCGTCTCGGACGATGCGGAGCGCACTGCGCGCGCAGGATTTGTCCGTAAGACTACGGTGACCAACTCGCAATGAGATTTCCCCTCGACATCAGCTAAAGTGTGCAGCGTTCAACATGACAATGATGGCCTCTAATCTGATTTCGCGATGGTCCGGTGCGATCTGGTCAGGTGCACTGGGCGTCTGCGCGATCATCGCGGTCATCCGTCCTGCCCACGCCGATCCCCGCGCGGTCGTCGAACTCTTCACCTCTCAGGGCTGCTCGTCCTGTCCGCCCGCCGACAAGATCATCGGTGAACTCTCGAACGATCCCTCGATCATCGCACTCAGCATGCCGATCGATTACTGGGATTATCTCGGCTGGAAGGACACGCTGGCGGATTCACGCTTCTCGGCGCGACAGCGGGCCTATTCGCGCATGCGCGGCGACCGCGAGGTTTACACGCCGCAGGTCGTGGTCAACGGCTCGGCGCATGTCATCGGCAGCGACCGCGCCGGCATCGAGAGCGCGATCGCGAAGACTGCGAAAAGCGACACCGTGATGAGCGTGCCGGTGTCGATGTCTCTCGCAGGCAAGCAGCTCAACGTCTCGGTGGCGGCGAGCAAGGAGGCAGCGGTCTCGCATGGTGAAGTCTGGATCTGCTCGATCACCAAAGCGGTGCCGATCTCGATCGGACGCGGCGAAAACCGCGGGCAGCAGATCACTTACCACAACGTGGTGCGTAACCTGCTGAAGGTCGGTGACTGGAACGGCACTTCGGAAAGTTGGACTGTGCCGCTGGAGAACCTATCGCGCGAGGGCGTCGACGGCGCGGTGGTCTATGTCCAGGATGGCAGTCGCGAGAAGCCCGGGCCCATGCTGGGCGCAGCGTACACGTCGCTGCATTGATCTCGTAGCTTCGAATTTTTCCTGACAAGCGGTCTCTCTGGATCCTCATGGTGAGGAGGCGCGCCAGCGCCGTCTCGAACCATGTAGGCCGCGCTGCCGCACCCGGGCCTTCATCCTTCGAGACGCCGCGCAAGGCGCGGCTCCTCAGGATGAGGGAACGCAGAACCATCCCGACACAACAAAAAAGGACCAACTCGCGTTGGTCCTTCCTTCGTGCGAACAGGCCCGATCCCGACGACCCCGGGGGGCTGGGGGCTGAGGAATCCGGAACCGAAAGGACCGGGCCAACGCACACGAATCTTTTCGCAATGCAGGGCGGCAGGCGCTAGGCGGAAAAGAGGCGAGACTATGATTCCTGCTAACGATCCCGTGACGGTATGTCGCGAGCGAGTTCCACAGCCAGGAGGTGTGTTTGCGGCGCGATGTGCAGCCGCGCGGTTGGCGCCTCTTGCGGCCGGCCGCGGTTGGCGCAATCATGTAACTGTCATGATCCGCGGGGCGAGGACGCTTTCGCGACCGCCGGTCATCCGTCAACGCCACAGGAGGCGCTTCGCATGAGTCTGATGTCGGAGGATGCCGATCCGAGCGAGCAGCGCGCAGTGGCGCGTAGCGCCGCTGCGGGTTCCCAACCGAGCCGGGTGACGTTCAACCGGCTCGAATTGCATCGCATCCTCAACCTTTATGGCCGCATGGTCGCCGACGGCGAGTGGCGGGACTATGCCATCGACTTCCTGAAAGACCGCGCCGTGTTCTCGGTCTATCGCCGCGCCTCCGAAGTGCCGCTTTACCGCATCGAGAAAGACCCGCGGCTCGCGCGCAAGCAGGGCATGTACAGCGTGATCTCGGCGACCGGCCTGATCCTGCGCCGCGGCCACGAGCTCGATCGCGTGTTGCTGGTGATAGATCGGAAGCTCGCGGTGGTTTAGCCGCTCGTGCAGCCGCCGTAGCGTTGCTGCGTAGGGTGGGCAAGGGCGCTCTTGCGCCGTGCCCACCAGTTCTGTCTCCCGGATTTTTGACACCAGAGGTGGGCACGCTCCGCTTTGCCCACCCTACGAATCCGGGCCTACTTCTCCGGCACGCTCGTTGCGCCCTCGCCGAGGTCGCGCTGCATCATCACCGTGTCGAGCCAGCGGCCGAACTTCAGGCCGACATTGGGATGCGTGCCGATCATCTTGAAGCCGGCGCTGGTGTGCACGCCGATCGAGCCGGCATTGGCGGAATCGCCGATCACGGCGATCATCTGGCGGAAGCCGCGCGCCTCGCATTCGACGAGCAGCCGCTGCAACAGCGCCGAGCCGATGCCGCGGCGATGGAATGACGGCTCGAGATAGATCGAGTTCTCCACCGTGAAGCGATAGGCCGGCCGCGGCCGGTAGGCGCCAGCATAGGCGTAACCGGCGATGCGGCCATCGAGCTCGGCGACGAAATAGGGATAGCCGCCATCCGTCAGTGCCTTGTAGCGGCGCGTCATCTCGGCGAGGTCGGGCGGTTCGAGCTCGAACGTCGCGGTGCCGTGGCGCACGGCGTGCTCGTAGATGGCGGTGATGGCGGGAAGGTCGGCCTCGGTTGTGGGCCTGATTTCAGGTGCGGACATGGAGGTAGCTTAAAGGCTCCGCGCGTTTGCCGAAAGAGCGAAGCCGCTTTCGCCTTTCGCGGGTGATGACAGTGGGTGTGTGGCGTGCTCCTAGCCAAACAAAAACCCCGGCCTTGCGGCCGGGGTTCGTGTCGTTCACTCGTCTCAGAGCCTAGTCGCGCTGGCCGAGGAGCTGCAGCAGCAGCGTGAACAGGTTGATGAAGTTCAAATACAGCGACAGCGCACCGGTGATCGCCGCGCGTTCGGCAATGTCGCCGCCGGCCGAGGCGTAGCCGTAGATGTAGTCGTTCTTCAGCCGCTGGGTGTCCCAGGCGGTGAGGCCCGCGAACACCAGCACGCCGCCCACCGACACGATGAACTGCAGCGCCGAGCTCGCCAGGAACAGGTTGACGAGGCTTGCGATGATGATGCCGATCAGCCCCATGAACAGGAACGATCCCATCCCGGTCATGTCACGCTTGGTGGTGTAGCCGTAGAGGCTCAGCGCGCCGAAGGTGGCCGCGGTGATGAAGAACACCCGCACGATCGAGGTGTGCGTGAACACCAGGAAGATCGAGGACAGCGAGATGCCCATCAGCGCCGAGAACACCCAGAACAGGATCTGGGCGGTCGAGGGGGCCAGGCGGTTGATGCCGGCCGAGATCACGAACACCATGGCGAGTGGCGCCAGGATGAACAGCCATTTCAGCGGGCTGACGAACATCGCGTAGCCGAACGGCGTCAGGAACGCGTTGCCGATCTTGGCGGCGGCGCCCGACGGGTCGTTGGTCACGGCCGCCATGTAGACACCGAGCGCGGCGAGGCCGGTGATGGCCAGACCGATGCTCATGTAATTGTAGATGCGCAGCATGTATGCGCGCAGGCCAGCATCGACCGTCGCGGCGTCGACACGCCCGGCGGCCCTGCCGAAAGGAGAAGCGTAGTTGCGGTCTAGGTCCGACATGGTCGAATTCCCATTGGTTGGCCGGCCGGCACAAGGGTTGATGCCGCCGGGTCGTCAAAATTCTATCCCGGATACCCATGCCTGCCGACATTAATTTTGGCTAACAATCGGGCATCCGCACCCACTCGATATGTGGGAAACTAACACATTCGCTGCAAGCGTTCACGCGCGGCTGAATGTCGCCATGGCGCAAGTCTGGCGCGCGGACGTCGTTAACCCCGAAAATCCGGGGGATTGGGGTACCGCGCAGCCACCCGCTTCAAATTGTCACAAATTCCGCAACACCGTGGCGGGCTTTTGGTTCAACGCCAGCAGCGTGCCGGCAAGCCCGAGTCCGACCGTGACGACGAGCGCGGAGGCGACCACGCCGGCCGCGCTGCCGGCCTGCCAGACGAAACTCAGCGTCATCAGCCGGGTCACGATCATCCAGGCCGCGATGCTGCCCGCAATGACGCCGAACACGGCGGTGGCAAGCCCGATCAGGAGATATTCGAGCGCATAGGCGCCGAGCAGCCGCAGCCGCGTTGCACCCAGCGTCTTCAGGATCACGGCGTCATAGACCCGGTGGCGATGGCCGGCGGCGAGCGCGCCGCCCAGCACCAGGATGGCGGAGATCAACGTCACCGCGCTGGCGCCGCGGATCGCGAGCGTGAGATTGGTGACGACCGAGCCGACCGTCTCCATGACCTCGCGGACCCGCACGCTCGTCACCATCGGATAGGCGTCGGCGACCTCTTTGATGATCCTGCCGTCGCCGGCGGCATCGCCGCCCTGCTCGGTCAGCGTCGCGATGTGGGTATGTGGCGCGCCCTTGAAGGCATTGGGCGAGAACACCAGAACGAAATTGATGCCGAGCCCCTGCCAGTCGATGTTGCGCAAATTGCTGATCTTCGCCGGGATGTCGCGGCCGAGCACGTTGACGACGACCTCGTCGCCAAGCTTGAGTCCGAGCCCGTCGGCAATCTTCTTCTCCATCGAGACCAGCGGGGGGCCGGAATAGTCGGCGCTCCACCATTCGCCCTCGACCACCTTGGAGCCCTTCGGCAGCTCGCTGGTATAGGTCAGGCCGCGGTCGCTCTGCAGCACCCATTCGGCGTCGGTCGCGGGCTTCAGCTCCTCGGCCTTGACGCCGCGCGCGGCGACGATGCGGCCGCGCAGCATCGGCACGTCCTCGACTTTCGCCCCCGGCGCGATCTGGCGCAGATAGCCGTCGAACTGCTCGGCCTGCGCGCTCGGGATGTCGATGAAGTAGAACGATGGCGCCCGATCCGGCAGCGCCGCGAGAAACTGCCGGCGCAGATTGCCGTCGATCTGAGTGATGGTGACCAGCACGGCGAGCCCCAGCCCCAGCGACAGCACCACCGACGGGGTCAGCGCGCCGGGACGGTGGATGTTGGCGATCGCGAGCCGCAGCATCGGTAGCCGTGTGCGCGGCAATCGCCGCGCGATCGTCATCAAGAGGCCTGCAATGCCGCGCAGCACCGCAAACACCACGACAGACGAGAGCACGAACACCGTGGCGATGCGCTTGTCGAAGGAGAGCCCGATCACGACCGCGACGAGCAGCGCGACCACCACGGCCATGAAGGCGAGATAGCGCCAGCGCGGCCGGTGCCATTCGGCGCTGATCGTGTCGCGAAACAGCGCGGCCACCGGCACGTCATGGACGCGTCCGAGCGGCCACAAGCCGAAGGCGAGCGCGGTGAGCAGGCCATAGACGAAGGAGAGCGCCAGCTCGTCGGCATGCACGGCCGGAATCACCGGCAGCGGCAACAGCTTTCCGAACAGGCCGACGATGGCGAAGGGAAGCGCTGCGCCAAGTGCGAGCCCGATCATCGAGCCGATCCCGGCGAGCAGGATGACTTGCACAAAATAAATGCCGAACACGTCGCGTCCGGTGGCGCCAACGGCCTTGAACGCGGCAATGACCTCGAGCCGGCGGTCGATATGGCTCTTCACGGCATTGGCGACACCGACGCCTCCGACCAAGAGGGCGGCGAGGCCGACCAGCGTCAGGAACTGGGTGAAGCGGCTGATATTGCGCTCGAGTTGCGGCGATGCATTGGAGCGGCTGCGGATCTCCCAGCCAGCCTGCGGCGCCGCGTTGCGGGCGTCGCTGATAAACGCCTCGGTGGCGCGCTCGCTGTTGGCACTGTCAGGCAGTTTGACGCGATACACCCAGCGCACCAGGCTGCCGGGCTGGATCAAGCCGGTGGCGCGCAAGGCTTGCTCGCTGATCAGGAAACGCGGGCCGAAGCCGATGCCGCCGGCGAGCTTGTCGGGCTCGGCCTCGACCGCGCTGCGGATCTGGAAGGTCGCATTGCCGATGGTGACGTGGTCGCCGTTCCCAAGGGAAAGCCGCGCCAGCAGCGTCGGATCCGCGGCGGCACCGAACGCGCCGTCGCGCTGCGCCAGAAGATCGGACAGCGGCAATTGCGGCGTCAGCGTCAACTGGCCGAGCATCGGGTAATTGCCGTCGACCGCCTTCATCTCGACCAGCGCGAGCTTGCCGTCGGCCGCGCGCGCCATGCCGCGCAAGGTTGCGGCGGTCGACACCGTGCCGCGCGAACGCAGGAAAGCGATCTCCTCTGGCTTTGCCTCGCGCTGGAACAGCACGAACGAAGCGTCGCCGCCGAGCAGCGTACGTCCCTCGCGCGCCAAGCCCTCGCTGAGACTCGCCGCGACCGAGCCGACACCGGCAATCGCCATCACGCCGAGCGCGATGCAGGCGATGAAGACGTAGAAGCCGCGCAGGCCTCCACGCAGTTCGCGTAGCGCATAGCGCAGCGACAGCGCGGCCGCGCCGCTTCGCGCGAACGGTTTTGGCGCGAACGGTTCGGCGGCGAGGGTCATGGCTGGGAATATTGCGTATCGATGCGCCCGGAGCGCAGGCGGATCACGCGATCGCAGCGATGCGCGAGCGAGGAATCATGGGTCACCAGCACCAGGGTCATGCCGCGCTCGGCATGCTTGCCGAAGATGAGATCGACGATCTGCTTGCCTGTCGCTTCGTCGAGATTGCCGGTGGGTTCGTCGGCGACCAGGATCGCAGGGTCCGGCGCCAGCGCGCGGGCGAGCGCGACACGCTGCTGCTCGCCGCCGGAAAGTTGCGAGGGATAGTGATGCAGGCGATCGCCGAGCCCGACCGATTGCAGCTCCTGCGCGGCGCGCTTGGCCGCATCCGGATTGCCGGCGAGCTCGAGCGGCACCGCGACGTTCTCCAGCGCCGTCATGGTCGGGATCAGGTGAAACGACTGGAAGACAATGCCGACCTCGCGGCCGCGGAAGCGGGCGAGCGCGTCCTCGTCGAGGGCATTGAAAGGCGTGCCGCTGACCACCACCTCTCCGCTATCAGGACGCTCCAACCCCGCCATCACCATCAGTAGCGTGGATTTGCCCGAGCCTGACGGGCCGATCAGGCCGATCGCTTCACTACGGCCGACCCGAAGGCTGATATCCTTGAGAATGTGAACGCGTGCCGCGCCCGTACCCAGTGAGAGATTGACGTTGGCGATGGAGATGGTGTCCGGCGTCGTGCCGGCCAGCGAAGAGGATTCGATGCGACTGTCCATGGTCCGGTCATATGGCAACTCCGCACATCCGGTCGAGAGGCGTTACGGATTGTTCATGCACATAGCCGTGTTGATGATCGGTTTGATGACGGGGATTGCCAGCGCCGATGCGCAGGCCAAACCGCCGGTCAAGCTCGTCGTGCTCGGCGATTCCTTGAGCGCCGGCCTCGGCCTGCAGGGCCAGGACGCATTTCCCATGAAGCTCCAAAAGGCCTTGCAAGACAAGGGTGTAGCCGTCGATATGATCAATGCCGGGGTGTCCGGCGACACTTCGTCCGGTGGCCGCGACCGGCTCGATTGGTCGGTGCCGGAGGGAACCGAAGGGGTCATCGTCGAGCTCGGCGCCAACGATGCGCTGCGCGGGCTCGACCCCGACGTTACGCGCGCAGCGCTCAGCGACATCGTGGCGCGGCTGAAGGCGCGCGGCGTCGCGGTGATGCTGTGCGGCATGCTGGCGCCGCCGAACTACGGGGCCGACTATGCCGCGCGCTTCAATTCGATTTATCCGGATCTGGCGAAGAAATTCGAGGTGCCGCTCTATCCGTTCTTCCTCGACGGCGTCGCGGCCGATGCCAAGCTCAACCAGGCCGACGGCATTCATCCCACCGCTGCGGGCGTCGACATCATCGTCAAGAACATGATGCCTACCGTCGAGGCATTCCTCGGCACGATAAGCGGGCAACGGCGTTGAAAAGCAGGCAATACTAACCCTAATTCCCAGGGTTTTCCCGGGGTAGCCCGCGCACTGCTTCGCAGAGTCACATAACTGCGATAGGAATCAGGTTACCGGTGATTCGTCACCGGCTCTAATTTGGATATGGTCCTTTTCAAGGCGCATGTCCAAGCATCGGGAGTGCTCAACGATGCCACGCTTGTTTACTGGTCTGGAAATCCCGGCCGAGGTCGGTCAGACGCTTTCCAACTTGCGGGGCGGCCTTCCCGGCGCCCGCTGGATCGATCCCGAAAATTATCACGTCACCTTGCGCTTCATCGGCGACATCGACGGCATTTCCGCCAACGAGATCGCCTCGATGCTGTTTCGCGTCGACCGCAAGCCGTTCGAGGTGAAGGTGCAGGGGCTCACGAGCTTCGGCGGCCGCAAGCCGCGCGCGGTGGTCGCAACCATCGCGCCGAGCAAGCCGCTGATGGAATTGCAGGCCGAGCTGGAGCGGATGATGCAGCGCATCGGCCTCGATCCGGAGGGGCGCAAATTCATCCCGCACGTCACGCTGGCGCGGCTGCACGATGCCTCGGACCAGGACGTCGCGGACTATCTCTCGCTGCGCGGTTATTTCCCGAGCAAGGTGTTCACGGCCGAACGTTTCGTGCTGTTCTCCTCGCGCGCATCCACCGGCGGCGGGCCGTACATCGTCGAGGATTCCTACGACCTGTGCGCGTAGGCCGTCGACGCCGCCGGAAGCCTCCGTTGACGCTGGCATTCCAGAATACGGCGCCTTAACGGCGCCGTAACCCCACCAGCGCATACCCCCTGGCACCAATTCTCGGCTTGCATTTTCGGCCGGTCTCTGGCGGTAAGGGGCCATGCTCTCCACCCCCAATTCATCGTTCCGAAGCGAATACCAGGCGCTGGTCTCCTCTGGCGCGATCGAGCCGGATGCTGCCCAGGCCGAAGTCGTAGAGGCCTATGCGGCGCTGGACCAGCGGCTTGCGAACTACAAGCCGCAGCGCAAGCAGGGCCTGTTCGGCCGTCTCTTCAAAAACGGCGACAAGGACGATGCGCCCCGCGGGCTCTACATCCATGGCGAGGTCGGGCGTGGCAAGACGATGCTGATGGACCTGTTCTTTCAGCACTCCGCCGTCGCGCACAAGCGCCGCGCGCATTTCCACGAATTCATGGCCGAGGTGCATGAGCGCATCTACGGCTATCGCCAGAACATCGCGCGCGGCGAGATCGCCGATGGAGATGTCATCGCGCTGACGGCGAACGCGATCTTCGAGGAGAGCTGGCTGCTCTGCTTTGACGAATTCCACGTCACCGACATCGCGGATGCGATGATCCTGGGCCGGCTGTTCGCAAAACTGTTCGAGCTCGGCACGGTGGTGGTTGCAACGTCGAACGTCGCTCCCGACGATCTCTACAAGGGCGGACTCAACCGCGCGCTGTTCCTGCCGTTCATCGCGCAGATCAATGATCACATGGACGTGCTGCGGCTCGATGCGCGCACCGATTTCCGGCTGGAGAAACTTCAGGGCGTGAAGATGTGGCTGGTGCCGGCCGATGCCGACGCCGATGCCGCGCTCGATCGCGCCTGGGCGAAGATGACCGGCCATGCCAAATGCAAGTCGCGCGATATTTCGATCAAGGGTCGCATCCTGCACGTGCCGTGTTCGGCGCACGGCGTGGCGCGGTTCTCGTTCGCCGACCTCTGCGAGAAGCCGCTTGGCGCATCCGACTACCTAAGGCTCGCGCACGACTATCACACCATCCTGGTCGACCATATTCCAGTGATGGACGTCGCCGAGCGCAACGCCGCCAAGCGCTTCATCACGTTGATCGACGCGCTCTATGACAATGCCGTGAAGTTGATGGCCTCGGCGGAAGCCGATCCGGTGTCGCTGTACCTGGCGAACGAAGGCAACGAGGCCAACGAATTCAAGCGGACGTCCTCGCGCCTGATCGAGATGAGCTCGGAATCCTATCTGGCGCAGCCGCACGGCCGCAAGGATTCCACCGCCAGCGGCTCCACCAAGGGCCTGGTCGAGACTTAAGTCCTATTTCACCACGCCGTCATTCCCCGGGGGCGCGTCAGCGCGAACCCGGAGTCCCGCACCACAACTTCGGGATTCCGGGTTGGCCGGCGCAATGGCGCGGACGCCCCGGAATGACGGCGTTATCGTTGCGCGCCCCGATTCTCGGCAAGCCCGACAATTGAGCATTCGGCGACTTGAACGGGGGAGGCGAAAGGGATAACCACCCGTCTCAGTTTTCCCCTCCTTACGTGTCTAAAGGACAGGTTCACATGGCGCGCGACAAGATTGCTTTGATTGGCTCCGGTCAGATCGGCGGAACGTTGGCTCATCTCATCGGCCTGAAAGAACTCGGCGACGTGGTGATGTTCGACATCGCCGAGGGTGTGCCGCAGGGCAAGGCGCTCGACATCGCACAGTCCTCGCCGGTCGACGGTTTCGACGCGCGCTATTCCGGCGCGAACTCCTACGAGGCGCTCGACAACGCCAAGGTCTGCATCGTCACCGCCGGCGTGCCGCGCAAGCCCGGCATGAGCCGCGACGACCTCCTCTCCATCAACCTCAAGGTCATGGAGCAGGTCGGTGCCGGCATCAAGAAGTACGCCCCCGACGCGTTCGTCATCTGCATCACCAACCCGCTCGACGCGATGGTCTGGGCGCTCCAGAAGGCTTCCGGCCTGCCGCACAAGAAGGTCGTCGGCATGGCCGGCGTGCTGGATTCGGCGCGCTTCCGCTATTTCCTGGCCGACGAGTTCAACGTCTCCGTCGAGGACGTCACCGCCTTCGTGCTCGGCGGCCACGGCGACACCATGGTGCCGCTTGTGAAGTACTCCACCGTCGCCGGCATTCCGCTGCCCGACCTCGTCAAGATAGGCTGGACCTCGCAGGCGCGCCTCGACGAGATCGTCGATCGCACCCGCAACGGCGGCGCCGAGATCGTCAACCTGCTGAAGACCGGCTCGGCCTTCTATGCGCCGGCGGCTTCCGCGATCGCGATGGCCGAGAGCTATCTGAAGGACAAGAAGCGCGTGCTGCCCTGTGCCGCGTATCTCAACGGCGAATACAGCGTGAAGGACATGTATGTCGGCGTGCCCGTCGTCATCGGCGCCAAGGGCGTCGAGCGCGTCGTCGAGATCGAGCTCGCCGGCAAGGACCGCGAGGCCTTCGACAAGTCGGTCGGCGCGGTGTCCGGCCTGGTCGACGCCTGCAAGAAGATCGCGCCCGACCTTCTGGGCCGCTGATCGGAAAAAATCTCGCCGAGGATCGGACCCGATCCTCGGCGCTTTCATGTCCGGGGCCCCGTTCGGGCGGTTCCCGGGTCCGGCAGTCCAGAGTCCAGAAGATTCCGGGTTGCAGTCGTGCTGGTATATGGTATGCCAGACGGCAAGTAGAGGTGAACCCCCGAGGTCACCACGCGCGGGTTCAGGGAGCGACCAGATGAATATCCATGAGTACCAGGCCAAAGCGCTTTTGAATGAGTTCGGCGTGCCGATCTCCAAGGGCGTTCCGGTCCTGAAGGCGGCTGACGCGGAGGCGGCGGCGAAAGCTCTCCCGGGCCCGGTCTGGGTGGTGAAGAGCCAGATCCATGCCGGCGGCCGCGGCAAGGGCAAGTTCAAGGAGGCTTCGGCCGGCGACAAGGGCGGCGTCCGCATCGCCAAGTCGGCAGGTGAAGTTGCCGAGTTCGCCAAGCAGATGCTCGGCGCCACGCTCGTGACCGTGCAGACCGGCCCCGCCGGCAAGCAGGTCAACCGCCTCTACATCGAGGACGGCTCCGACATCGACAAGGAATTCTACCTCTCGATCCTGGTCGACCGCGAGACCTCGCGGGTCTCCTTCGTGGTGTCGACCGAAGGCGGCGTCAACATTGAGGACGTCGCGCACAACACGCCCGAGAAGATCGTCACCTTCTCGGTCGATCCGGCGACCGGCATCATGGGCCATCACGGCCGCACCGTCGCCAAGGCGCTGAACCTGTCCGGCGATCTCGCCAAGCAGGCGGAAAAGCTCACCGCGCAGCTCTTTGCCGCCTTCGTCGCCAAGGACATGTCGATGCTGGAGATCAACCCGCTGGTCGTGACCAAGCAGGGCCAGCTTCGCGTGCTCGACGCCAAGGTCTCCTTCGACGACAACGCGCTGTTCCGTCATCCCGAAGTGGTGGCGCTGCGCGACGAGACCGAAGAGGACGCCAAGGAGATCGAGGCCTCGAAATACGATCTCAACTACGTCACGCTCGACGGCAATATCGGCTGCATGGTCAACGGCGCCGGCCTTGCCATGGCGACGATGGACATCATCAAGCTCTACGGCATGGCGCCGGCCAACTTCCTCGACGTCGGCGGCAGCGCCAGCAAGGAAAAGGTCGCCGCCGCCTTCAAGATCATCACCGCCGACCCGAACGTGAAGGGCATTCTGGTCAACATCTTCGGTGGTATCATGAAGTGTGACGTGATCGCCGAAGGCGTCACGGCTGCGGTGCGCGAAGTCGGCCTCAGCGTCCCGCTGGTGGTCCGCCTCGAAGGTACCAATGTCGAGCTCGGCAAGAAGATCATCCGTGAATCAGGCCTGAACGTCGTGCCGGCCGACAATCTCGATGACGCCGCGCAGAAGATCGTGAAGGCCGTCAAGGGAGGCTAGGCCATGCCCCAGGATCATCTCGCTCAATCATCTCCGCTGCCGGAACACGCGCGTCTCGCTGCGTTCGCCGGTGAATGGGATGGCGAGGAGATGGTCTACCCGTCGCGCTGGAATGCCGGCGGGCCGGCGACCTCGCGCACGGTGGCGCGCATGGATCTCAACGGCTTCTATCTGATCCAGGACGGTGTCCAGATGCGCGATGGCAAGGAGATCTTTGCCACCCACGGCATCTTCACCTACGACCGCGACGACCGGACCTACAAATTGTTCTGGTACGACTCGCTCGGCTACACGCCGCCCTCGCCCGCCTCCGGCGGCTGGGTCGGCAAGACCCTGACGCTGGTGCGCGGCTCGCTGCGCGGCAATGCGCGCCACGTCTACGAGATCATCGACGACAATTCCTACTCGTTGAAGATCCAGTTCTCGCCGGACGCGGAAGGCTGGGCCGACGTGCTCACCGGCGTCTATCGTCGCATCCACTAAAGTTAGTTCGCGAAAGCAGACCTCATGTCCATCCTGATCGACAAGAACACCAAGGTCATCTGCCAGGGCTTCACCGGCAAGAACGGCACCTTCCATTCCGAGGCCGCGATTGCCTACGGCACCAAGATGGTCGGCGGCACCTCGCCCGGCAAAGGCGGCGCGACGCATCTGGGCCTGCCGGTGTTCGACACCGTGCGCGAGGCGCGCGAGAAGACCGGCGCCGACGCGTCGGTGATCTACGTGCCGCCGCCGGGCGCAGCGGACGCGATCTGCGAGGCCATCGATGCCGAGATCCCGCTGATCGTCTGCATCACCGAGGGCATTCCGGTGATTGACATGGTGCGCGTGAAGCGCTCGCTCGTCGGCTCCAAGTCGCGCCTGATCGGGCCGAACTGCCCGGGCGTCATGACTGCCGGCGAATGCAAGATCGGCATCATGCCCGCCAATATCTTCAAGACCGGCAGCGTGGGCATCGTCTCCCGCTCCGGCACCCTGACCTATGAAGCCGTGTTCCAGACCTCGCAGGAAGGCCTCGGCCAAACCACCGCGGTCGGCATTGGCGGCGACCCGGTCAAGGGCACCGAGTTCATCGACGTCCTGGAAATGCTGCTGGCCGACCCCAAGACCGAGTCGATCATCATGATCGGCGAGATCGGCGGTTCCGCCGAGGAGGACGCCGCCCAGTTCCTCAAAGACGAGGCCAAGCGCGGTCGCAAGAAGCCGATGGTCGGGTTCATCGCTGGTGTTACCGCACCTCCGGGTCGCCGCATGGGCCACGCCGGCGCGATCATCTCGGGCGGCAAGGGCGACGCCGGTTCCAAGACCGAAGCAATGAAATCGGCCGGGATTACTGTCTCTCCGTCCCCCGCACGGCTCGGACATACCCTTGCCGAAAAGTTGAAAAGCTAATTCAGTTCTTGGTGCTTTTCCGGGCGAAAGTTCGCAACAGATAGGGTAAACGGTGCCTGATACGCCGATCCGCTGCCGGAGGATCGGGGTCAGCGCCGTTTTCATTTGCGCGAACCGAAATCGCCAGGAACTCAAGTATGTCTCGCCAGGACGCGAACGCAGCCTTTGCCCTCTCATCTTTTTTGCAGGGCACCAACGCCACCTACATCGACGAAATCTACGCCCGCTACGAGCAAGACCCCGCCTCGGTTGACGTCGAGTGGCAGGAATTCTTCCAGAGCCTGAAGGACCAGCCGGCCGACGTCCGCAAGAATGCGGAAGGGCCGTCCTGGGCCCGGGACAACTGGCCGGTCACGCCCCAGGACGATCTGACCTCGGCGCTCGACGGCAACTGGGCCCAGGTCGAGAAGACGGTTGGCGCCAAGATCGCCGCCAAGGCGCAGGCCAAGGGGGCCGATCTCTCCTCGGCCGACGTGCTCCAGGCTACCCGCGATTCGGTCCGCGCCTTGATGCTGATCCGCGCCTACCGCATGCGCGGCCATTTCCATGCCAAGCTCGATCCGCTCGGCATCGAGGCGCAGCGCAACCGCGAGGAGCTCGACCCGCGCACCTACGGTTTCAGCGAGGCCGATTTCGACCGCAGGATATTCCTCGATCACGTGCTTGGCCTCGAATACGGCAATCTGCGCGAGATCGTCGCGATCTGCGAGCGCACCTACTGCCAGACGCTCGGCGTCGAGTTCATGCACATCAGCAATGCCGCGCAAAAGGCCTGGATCCAGGAGCGCATCGAGGGGCCGGACAAGGAGATCTCCTTTACTCCCGAAGGCCGCCGCGCCATCCTCACGAAGCTGGTCGAAGCCGAAGGCTTCGAGAAGTTCTGCGATACCAAGTTCACCGGCACCAAGCGATTTGGTCTCGACGGCAGCGAGTCGCTGATCCCTGCACTCGAGCAGATCATCAAGCGCGGCGGCAATCTCGGCGTGAAGGAGATCGTCGTCGGCATGCCGCATCGCGGCCGCCTCAACGTGCTGACCCAGGTCATGGGCAAGGCCCACCGCGCGCTGTTTCATGAGTTCAAGGGTGGCTCGGCCAATCCCGACGCAGTCGAAGGCTCCGGCGACGTCAAGTATCACCTCGGCGCGTCCTCGGACCGCGAGTTCGACGGCAACCGCATCCATCTGTCACTCACCGCCAACCCCTCGCATCTCGAGATCGTCGATCCCGTGGTGCTCGGCAAGGTGCGCGCCAAGCAGGACCAGCATGGCGATCCGCCGGACATGCGCATCTCGGTGATGCCGCTGTTGATGCATGGCGACGCGGCGTTCGCCGGCCAGGGCGTGGTGGCGGAATGCTTTGGCCTGTCTGATCTGAAGGGCTATCGTACCGGTGGCTCGGTGCACTTCATCGTCAACAACCAGATCGGCTTCACCACCTATCCGCGCTATTCGCGTTCGTCGCCTTACCCGTCCGACGTCGCGAAGATGATCGACGCGCCGATCTTCCACGTCAACGGCGACGATCCGGAAGCCGTGGTGTTCGCGGCCAAGGTCGCGACCGAATTCCGGCAGAAGTTCCACAAGCCTGTCGTCATCGACATGTGGTGTTATCGCCGCTACGGCCACAATGAGGGCGACGAGCCGGCCTTCACCCAGCCGGTCATGTACAAGCGGATCGCGGCCCATCCCTCGACCCTCACGCTCTACGCCAAGCGCCTGATCGCCGAAGGCGTGGTCACCGAGGGTGAGGTCGACAAGCTGAAAGCCGACTGGCGCGCCCGGCTCGATGCCGAGTTCGAGGCCGGCACCAGCTACAAGCCGAACAAGGCCGACTGGCTCGACGGCAAGTGGGCGGGCTTCAAGATCGCCGACCAGGAAGAGGATGCGCGGCGCGGCGTCACCGGCGTCGAGACCGCCACGCTGAAGGACATCGGCCGCAAGATCACCAAGGTGCCGGACGGTTTTCGCGTTCACCGCACCATCCAGCGCTTCCTCGATAACCGCGCCAAGGCCATCGACAACGGCGTCGGTATCGACTGGGCGACCGGCGAGGCGCTGGCGTTCTGCTCGCTGCTGGAGGAAGGTCGTCATGTCCGCCTGTCCGGCCAGGACTGCGAGCGCGGCACCTTCTCGCAGCGCCATTCGGTGCTGATCGACCAGGAGGACGAGAGCCGCTACACGCCGTTCAACCATCTCGGCGTCGAGCAGGGTCATTACGAGGTCATCAACTCGCTGCTGTCGGAAGAAGCCGTGCTCGGCTTCGAATACGGCTACTCGCTGGCCGAGCCGAATGCGCTGGCGCTGTGGGAAGCCCAGTTCGGCGATTTCGCCAACGGCGCGCAGGTGCTGTTCGACCAGTTCATCTCCTCCGGCGAGCGCAAATGGCTGCGCATGTCGGGCCTCGTCTGTCTGCTGCCGCATGGCTATGAGGGCCAGGGACCCGAGCACTCCTCGGCGCGCCTCGAGCGCTACCTGCAGATGTGCGCGGAAGACAACATGCAGGTGGTCTATCCGACCACGCCGGCGAACTACTTCCACGTTTTGCGCCGCCAGCTCCATCGCGAGATCCGCAAGCCGCTGATCCTGATGACGCCGAAGTCGCTGTTGCGGCACAAGCGTGCGGTGTCGCGGCTCGACGAGCTCGCCAAGGGCACGACGTTCCACCGCATCCTCTATGATGACGCCCAGATGCAGCCGAGCGAGGCCACCAAGCTGGTGCCGGACGAGAAGATCCGCCGCCTCGTGCTGTGCTCGGGCAAGGTCTATTACGACCTCTACGAGGAGCGCGAGAAGCGTGGCATCGACGACATCTACCTGATGCGTGTCGAGCAGCTCTATCCGGTGCCGCTGAAGGCGCTGGTTCAGGAGCTCGCTCGCTTCAAGAAGGCCGAGGTGATCTGGTGCCAGGAGGAGCCGCGCAACATGGGTGCGTGGCACTTCATCGAGCCCTATCTCGAATGGGTGCTCAACCAGGTGAACGGCGTAAGCCGGCGTCCGCGCTATGTCGGCCGCGCCGCCTCCGCCGCGACCGCGACCGGCTTGATGTCGAAGCACCAGGCGCAGCTCAAGGCGTTCCTCGACGAAGCGTTGAGCTAAACAATTTTGGACTGCGTCATGCCCCGCGAGAGCGGGGTATCCAGTGCTCCGCGACGTTCGTTCTGACGAGGGTTGCGGCGTAGTGGGTCGCTCGCATTCGCGCGACGGTGACATCCCAATTCATGACCGCACAAGCGATCTCCTTAAGGAAAAGACCATGACTGAAATTCGTGTGCCGACGCTCGGCGAATCCGTCACCGAAGCCACCATCGGGCGCTGGTTCAAGAAGGCCGGCGATCCCGTCGCCGTCGACGAGCCCTTGGTGGAGCTCGAGACCGACAAGGTCACCATCGAAGTGCCCGCGCCCTCGGCCGGCACGCTCAGCGAGATCATCGCTGCTGACGGTGCGACCGTTGCGGTGGGTGCGCTGCTCGGACAGATCACGGGTGGCGCCGGCGCCGCCAAGCCGGCTGCCGCTCCCGCCAAGCCTGCCGCTGCCGCCGCGCCGGCCGCGGCTCCTGCACCTGCAGCGCCCAAGGCCGCGCCCGCCGATGCGCCGCTCGCCCCGTCGGTGCGAAAGCTCTCGGCCGAGACCGGCATTGATGCCTCGACCGTTCCGGGCTCCGGCAAGGACGGTCGCGTCACCAAGGGCGACATGCTCGCCGCGATCGAGCGCGCCGCCTCCGCGCCGACCCCGGTCAACCAGCCGGCCGCTGCCGTGCAGGTCCGTGCGCCGTCGCCCGCCGACGACGCCGCGCGAGAGGAACGCGTCAAGATGACCCGCCTGCGCCAGACCATCGCGCGGCGCCTCAAGGACGTGCAGAACACGGCTGCGATGCTGACGACCTTCAACGAGGTCGACATGACCAACGTCATGGCGCTGCGCGCGCACTACAAGGACGTGTTCGAGAAGAAGCACGGCTCCAAGCTCGGCTTCATGGGCTTCTTCACCAAGGCGGTGGTGCAGGCGCTGAAGGACATCCCGGCGGTCAACGCCGAGATCGACGGCACCGACCTGATCTACAAGAACTACTATCACATCGGCGTCGCGGTCGGCACCGACAAGGGACTTGTCGTTCCCGTTGTCCGCGACTGCGATCAGAAGTCGATCGCCGACATCGAGAAGGGCATTGCCGATTTCGGTCGCCGCGCGCGTGACGGCCAGCTCAAGATCGAGGAGATGCAGGGCGGCACCTTCACCATCACCAATGGCGGCATCTATGGCTCGCTGATGTCGACGCCGATCCTGAACGCGCCGCAGTCCGGCATCCTCGGCATGCACAAGATCCAGGAGCGGCCGATGGTGATCGGCGGCAAGGTCGAGGTCCGCCCGATGATGTATCTGGCGCTGTCCTATGATCACCGCGTGATCGACGGCAAGGAAGCCGTGACATTCCTGGTCCGTGTCAAGGAGAGCCTGGAAGATCCGGCGCGGCTGGTGCTGGACCTCTGACACCCAAAGTCTTGAAAGTGCCGTCGCCTGCAGGGGCGACGGCCTGTGCGCAAGGATGGAGGCGAGCGTGACGGACAAGGTTGCGATCATCACCGGCGGCAGCCGTGGCATCGGCCGCGCCACTGCGCTGGCAGCGGCGGCGCGCGGCTTTCGCGTGGTCGTCGGCTATGCAAGCAACAAGCAGGCTGCCGACGAGGTCGTAGCCGCGATCGAAGCCAAGAACGGCAAGGCAATCGCGGTGAAGTGCGATGTTGCCGAGGAAAGCGATATCCTCGCGCTGTTCAAGGCCGCCGACCAGTTCGGCACGTTAGGGGCTCTCGTCAACAATGGCGGCATTGTCGGCAAGAGCGGGGTGCGCGTCGACGAGATGTCGGCCGAGCGCATCCAGCGTGTGATGGCGGTCAACGTCACCGGCTCCATCCTCTGCGCGCGCGAGGCGGTCAAACGCATGTCGACCAAGCATGGCGGCAAGGGCGGCGTGATCGTCAACCTGTCGTCGGTCGCTGCCAAGCTCGGCTCGCCGAACACCTATGTCGACTATGCCGCCTCCAAGGGCGCGATCGATTCCTTCACCGTCGGCCTCGGCTACGAGGTCGCCGGCGAAGGCATTCGCGTCGCGGGCATCCGCCCGGGCCTGATCGATACCGAAATCCACGCCGCCGGCGGCGAGCCCGACCGCGCCCATCGTCTGGCCCATATGGTGCCGATGAAGCGCGTCGGCACCGCCGAGGAAATCGCCAATGCCATCGTCTGGCTGATGTCCGACGATGCCTCCTACGTCACCTCAGCCATTCTCGACGTGTCCGGCGGACGCTGACACGTCTTCTCACGCTAAATTACGGGACTTCCTCTCATGGCTACCTACGATCTCGTCGTCATCGGCACCGGACCGGGCGGTTATGTCTGCGCGGTGCGCGCGAGCCAGCTCGGCATGAAAGTCGCCGTGGTCGAAAAGAACCCCACGCTCGGCGGCA
The DNA here is from genome assembly GCF_053572325.1 of Bradyrhizobium sp. UFLA05-112. NCBI lineage: Bacteria > Pseudomonadati > Pseudomonadota > Alphaproteobacteria > Hyphomicrobiales > Nitrobacteraceae > Bradyrhizobium > Bradyrhizobium sp. UFLA05-112. Next base: position 29,514 of record NZ_JBANBK010000033.1, read on the forward strand.
CCTGCCTCAACATCGGCTGCATGCCATCGAAGGCCCTGCTGCATGCTTCGGAGATGTTCGAGGAAGCCGCACATTCCTTCGCCAAGATGGGCGTGTCGGTCTCGACGCCGAAGCTCGAGCTTCCGGCGATGATGAACTTCAAGCAGCAGGGCATTGACGGCAACGTCAAGGGCGTCGAATTCCTGATGAAGAAGAACAAGGTCGACGTGCTCAAGGGCAGCGGCAAGATCCTGGGCACCGGCAAGGTCGAGGTCTCCGCGGACGGCAAGTCGCAGGTCATCGAGACCAAGAACATCGTGATCGCCACCGGCTCGGACATCGCGCGGCTGAAGGGCATCGAGATCGACGAGAAGCGCATCGTGTCGTCGACCGGCGCACTGTCGCTGGAGAAGGTGCCGGGCAGGTTGCTGGTCATCGGCGCCGGCGTGATCGGGCTCGAGCTTGGCTCGGTGTGGCGCAGGCTCGGGTCCGAAGTCATGGTCGTCGAATTCCTCGATCGCATCCTGCCGGGCATGGACGGCGAAGTCGCACGGCAATTTCAACGCATCCTTGAAAAGCAGGGATTCGCGTTCAAGCTGGGCTCGAAGGTCACCGGCGTCGAATCCAACGGCAAGGCATTGCTTGCGAAGATCGAGCCGGCCGCGGGCGGTGCGGCCGAGACCATCGAGGCTGATGTCGTGCTGGTCTGCATCGGCCGTGTGCCCTACACCGACGGTCTCGGGCTGAAGGAAGCCGGCGTTGCGCTTGATAATCGCGGCCGCGTCCAGATCGATGCCCATTTCGCGACCACGTTGAAGGGCGTCTATGCCATCGGCGACGTCGTCGCCGGCCCGATGCTCGCGCACAAGGCGGAGGACGAAGGCGTTGCGGTGGCGGAGATCCTCGCCGGCCAGGCTGGTCACGTGAACTACGACGTGATCCCAGGTGTGGTGTATACCACGCCGGAAGTATCCTCCGTCGGCAAGACCGAGGAAGAGCTGAAGCAAGCGGGCGTGGTCTACACCGTCGGGAAGTTTCCCTTTACCGCCAACGGCCGCTCCAAGGTCAACCAGACCACCGACGGGTTCGTGAAAATTCTCGCAGATGCGAAGACCGATCGCGTGCTTGGCGTGCACATTATCGGCCGTGAAGCCGGCGAAATGATCCACGAGGCGTGTGTGCTGATGGAGTTTGGGGGCAGCGCGGAAGACCTCGCCCGTACCTGCCATGCGCATCCGACCCGCTCCGAGGCCGTCAAGGAAGCCGCGCTTGCAGTCGGCAAGCGGGCCATCCATATGTAGGCGACGCGCCGAGCCGAATCGGGCGGGAAAGACATGCTGCGCCGCCTTCTTCAACCGGTCTGGGTCCTGCTGGCGATCATCTTTTTGATCGAAGCCTGGCTGTGGGATCATCTCGAGCCGATCGTGGCGCGTGTCGTCGCCGCGATCCCGCTCGCGCAGTTCAAGCAATGGCTGACCGAACGAGTCGATGCGCTATCGCCGGCGATGACGCTGATCGTCTTCGCCGTACCGATCATCCCGCTGTTTCCGCTCAAGCTGGTCGGGCTCTGGCTGCTCACCCACGAATACTGGATGAGCGCGGTGTTCACGATCCTGTTCGCCAAACTGCTCGGCGTCGGCGTCACCGCCTTCGTGTTCGACGTGACGCGCGACAAGCTGCTGGAGATGGCGTGGTTCGAGCGGCTCTATGATTTCGTGATGATGATCCGCGCCAAATCGACGGCGCTGGTCGAGCCGATCAAGCTGCGCATCAAGAATGCCCTCACCGGCAATGGCGAGGGATGGTCCTCCCGGGCGCTCCGCCTGATCCAGCGTTTCCGCAAGAGCGTGCACGAGGCGCGGTAGCTATCCGCCATGCACTCGGTGTCATTGTCCGCGAAAGCGGGCAATCCAGTATCTCAGAGACATCGACGATGAGCGGCGAGGGGGCGCCGCTCCGGATACCCCGGTCAAGCCGGGGCATGCCAGCGGTATGTGTGGTACGCGTCTCGCGCCCGCCCCTTTACCCGTGCAAATGCAACAGATGCGGCCACCACAGGCCGAGCGCGGTCATCACCATGCCGGCGAGCGTCAGGATGCCGCCGACATAGGCGAGCGCAATGATGCCGGTGATGATGGTGGCGGAGGCCAGCACGATGCCGATCTGGAAGGCGGCCGAGGCCAGCTCGAAGTGGTGGTACTTTGCCGTCGCCTCGTCACGCTCGTGCTCGGCGTGCTTGGCCTTCTCGGCAAGCTGCTCGGTGCCCTCGCCGGTCTCCGGCTCGGAGCGATAGCGCGCCGCGGTCTTCTGCCAGTCCTCGATCTGCTTCTGGATAGCCGCCTTGTTGGCGTCGTCGGACGCCGTGCCCAGCGTGAGCTTGCCCTGCTCGGCCGCGGTCTGCACCACGGTGCGGCGGATGCTCTTGGCCTGGAAGAACGCCCAGAGATTGGCGGCCTCGACATTCTTGCTGATCGCCTCGGTCTGCGCACCCTTGCCGAGCGTCTCCGAGATCGCAAGGAACAGCGCCAGCACCGCGATCAGAAGGGCGATCTTCTTGTTCTCGCCGGATGCGTGCTCGGCATGCTCCGCGTGCTCCATGCTTTCGTGTGCGCTCATAATGTCCCTCCTGGATCCGCCGGTACGATTGACCGAACCGCGCGAGCTGCGCAAGAGGTAAAGCCGCACCGAACATCGCCGCATGTCCGCGGCTGCCCACGCTATCCACCGTTCATCTCACTCGTTCGGACGGATATTCGACGGCGCGGCCGAAATCCGCGTTGTCGTCATACGGCGTTACAAAAAATCGCGGAGAATGCCGCTCGAACGTGCTGCCGGCAAGGCAGGAGAACACCAGCGGAAATGTATCGACGAGCGTGAGGTCGTCGGCTGCCGCCGCGCGGCATTGCGCAGGCAGTCGCATCGCGTTCAATGCGCCGAATCTTTCATGCAGGTCGGCATCGGACCAGTCGGTCGGCGGCCGCTTGAGCTGGCCGCGGAACGCGGTGCCATGGTCCGACTGGAGGATGATCAGCGCGTCGGAATCGGACTGGACGATCTTCTGCAACAACGTCAGCGTCTGCGAATTGGTGCAGCGAAGCTGATCGATGAAGGCCGGACGTTTCGTCGGAATCCAGTGCTGGAGGTCGGGATCGCCGGCGCGAAAGCCGCAGTCTGCCGTGAAGCGGATCGGCGGATGTGGCGCCAGCACATGCGCATATAGAAAGAAGGGTGACGGCGTCGCGCGGACGGCGTCGAGTTTCGCGGTCAGGTCGTTCACGCCGCCCCAGGCGAATGGCGCCGATTGCTGGTGTTCGAGGATGAGATCGACGATCGGCGTGTTGGACAGGATGGCGATGTCGAGCTCGTCGAGCCCGAGATTGCCGCGGACGCATTTCGGCGCGTCAGGTGCGCATTCGGTCAGGTAGTCGTAGCCGTTCTCGAAGTGGACATAGTTGTATCCGGCCGTTGTGAGGCGAGACACCGTCCGGCTCTTGCCGCGCACTATGGCTTGCATCGTCTCCACCGCAAGCGGCTCGAGCGCATCGCCTTCACCCGTGACGGTGTAGTCGGAATTGAGCGTGCTGGAGATCGAGTTGACGGTGGAAGGGAAATTGGAGCGGCTCTTGCCGAGCACGACGAAATCGAGCGCGGCCAACGACCGGATAAAGTCGCCGTTGTCGAACGCGAACTCCTCCTTGAGGACATCCTCCCGTGGATAGCCGTCCAGCACGATCCAATAGATATTGGGCGAGATCCTGAACCTGGCCGCCGCCGGCTCGCTACTATCAGCGGTGTGCGCCTGGGCGCGGTGCTCCCGCGTCAGGATCGTCGCGATGCGGGCAAGCGCCGGCGCCGAAAATGCGAGCGATACGACAAGGCAGATCGTGATGGCCACAGTCTCGCGCAGCAAGCGCAGCGCGAGGGCGCCGGTGCCGATCGCCACCGCGGTCCAGGCCGCGGGCGCCCAGTCGCCGAGATGGGCCTTCAGCTCGTGCTGGATCAGGTTGACATCATAGGCGAAGAACATGAAGACCATCAGCCCGGTCGCAAGCAGGATCCGCCACAGCGGAATCTTCCGCAGCAACAGCGCAAGGCCCGTCGCGAGGATTGCAGCGGCGGCCAGCGTGCCGGCGGCGTAGTGCAGCACCCGCCAGGGGCTCGCCAGCTCGGCCATGTTCGCGGCGTAGAAGTCGAGCAGCGGTAAGGTCGACAGGATGGTCGCAGTCAGCAACGCGCGCAGCAGATTGGATTTTTCCTGGAGGTGCAGCGGCATGCCGGTTCAGCTCGCAAGTCTTTCGAATTCGTATAGCGTGCGGCCGTAGGGCGTGAGCTCGAGGCGCTGCACGATTCGGGCGTGGCGGCCGAGGGCCTGCTCGAACTGACCGCTGTCATAGCGGTCGAAAACGTCGCGCCGCAGCCGCAACATGCGCTGGATCATCAGATCGGATTTCGGGACGAATTCGATCACGCCGCGTGGCGCGAGCGTGACCAGCCATTCGACCACCGACGACAGCGGCACGTTCCGGCCGATCGCAAGGTGATGCACGATGGCAAGCGCGATCACCGCGTCCGCGCCGCGTCGCGACGTCAGGCCCGATCGTTCGGTCTCCGCCCAGCCCTGGCCGGGGCTGGGATTCGCCGCGTCGCTGAAGAGCGGCAGGAAGGATAGGCCGGCGTCGGTCGCGCGTAGGACCGCGGATTCCAGCGCATTGAGGTCGGCGTCGAGCCCGATGACCGAGCGCGTCTGGTTCTGGAGCAGCGATTGCGAATACCGGCCCGTGTTGCAGCCGACATCCCATGCGTGCAGCGGAGCATGCCGGCGCGAGAAGCAGCCGATGAATTCCTGCTTCCCGTCCTCCTCGTCGTCCGCATACGATGTGTTCGCACTCTCATATTGCTGCCACTCGGTGGGCCCGACGTCTTTCGGGACAAGGCCGGCGACCCAGCCGCGCAGGCGCCGCAGCACCATTTGCAGCGCGGCCTTGGGCAACGGCTTCCCCTCGCGCGAGGGACCGTCTGCGCGTCGCCGCGCGCGCCGTTGCAACAGCTCGGGCAGCGTGATGTTGGTCAGCACATCGGGCGCCAGCCAGCGCTTCGGCCAACTGATCAGCGCGACGATCTCGCTGGTCGGGATGCCTTCCAGAGCGCCGCGATACCATGCGTTGTGCGAGATGCCGAACAGGGCGCGCAGCAGCAGCGGGTTGACGAACTGCTCGACGAATTGGCGCTGGCCGATCCAGTAGTCGCCGTTCCGGTACGGCACGAAGGACGGAATATCGATGAACACGGGCCTGACGCCGAAGAACTGAACATTGTAGGCGCTCGCATCCGAGAGCGTGAGATCGAACTCGAGCGCGCGCAAATGAATGTCGAGATGCAACAGCGCAGCGCGCTTGAGCAGCGCGAACGGCCATTCATAGGGGTAGGAGACGAACGGAAGTCTTGGATGCTCCAGAAGATGCCAAGCTCCGGGGGGCTTGTTCGCCGCAGCCTCGTCGGGGCTGACTTCCTCGGCTCCGATAATCCATCCCTTCTCGATCAGGTCGTCGTAGGCGCCGGACGATTTCAGGAGCAGGAAATTTCGATGGGCCTCGTCATTGACCGCGCGAAAGATGCGATCGCCTGACGAGAAGATATATCCGGAGGGATCGCGGAACGAGCCTGGATCACGCATCACGGTCGGGGGATCCGTTGGACCAAACCTCCGGCGGTGTCTTGGAGCGGGCGAAGAAGCCCAGGATCCGCTTTCCATAGGAGCGGACGGCGATGATGCCACCGGCAATGCCGGCGATCAGCCCTTGTACGGCGAAGGCGCCCGTGCCGGGATCCAGATAGGCGTAAGCGCTGGTCGGCATCAGCACGGCAAGGCCGGCCAGGAGTCCCACGATGACCACAGGAGAGTTTTTGTTCTTCATTGAACGCCCCATCACTGCAGCGGCGGCCAGAACGTGCCGGCACCACCGTCAGCTACGGAACGTAGCATTCCACCACAAGGCGTAACCTTAAATCTTGTCCATCAAGCCAAGTGTGACGGGCTGATGTGACTTTTGTGCATCTGTTGTCGCAATGCCGCATTTCGACGAACAAGGCTGCTTGGAAATAATCAGAAATAAATGCTCAGCGCCGCGGATGTGCGCTGGCGTAGACTTCGAGCAGCCGTTCGGAATCGATGCCGGTATAGATCTGCGTGGTCGACAGCGAGGAATGGCCGAGCAATTCCTGGATCGCGCGCAAGTCGCCGCCGCGTGACAGAAGATGCGTGGCAAAGGAATGCCGCAGCGCATGTGGCGTGGCGCTGTCGGGCAGGCCAAGTGCGCCGCGCAGTCGCTCCATCGCGAGCTGGATGATGCGCGGGCTCAGCGGCCCGCCGCGCGCGCCGACGAAGATCGGTCCTTCGGCTGCAAGCGGATGCGGGCACATCGCGACATATTCGGCGACCAGCGCCAGCACATTTTGCAGCACCGGCACCATGCGCGTCTTGTTGCCCTTGCCGGTGACGACGAGCACATCGCCTTCGCCGGGGCGCGGCACGTCGCGTCGCTTCAGCCCCAGAGCTTCCGAGATGCGCAGGCCCGAGCCGTACAAGAGAGCCATCACGGCGGCGTCGCGCACCAGGATCCAGGTCTCGCGCTCTTCGCCGGCGCGCTCGTCGGCGTCAGTGACGCGTTTGGCTGAAACCATCGGCAGCGGCTTCGGCAGGCTCTTGGCCACCTTCGGCGCGCGGATCGCCGAGAGCGCACCGACCTTGCCCTTGCCTTCGCGCTCCAGGAAGCGGCCGAACGAACGCAGGCCTGCAAGCGCGCGCATCAGGGAGCGGCCGGCGACGTCGTCGGCGCGGCGCATCGCCATGAAGGCCCTGATGTCGCTGGCCTCGAGCGCGGCGAAGCGCTTCAGCGTCACGCGCTCGCCCCAATGCGTGCAGAGGAAATCCAGGCACTGCCTGAGGTCACGGGAATAGGCCTCCAGCGTCTTCGGCGACAGCCGCCGCTCGGCGCCGAGATGCGACAGCCAGCGCATCATCTCCTGCGCGATGTCAGGATCGGCGCTGGCGAGCTCGATTTTCGGGGCGGCCGCTTTGCTCATGCGCTCTGGACGTAATGGTTCCGCTCAGTATATCGCATCACACCCGTTTACTGTTCGCTAAGGCCGCCCCACGGCGCTAGCTTCAAGGCCTTTAGGTTCCGATTCTCCGTCCATGGATCATTCGTCGCGCAGCACGACCGCTCCCCAGGCCATTTCGACCCGCATGGTCGACGTGCTGGTGCCGGTCGCGCTCGACCAGACCTATTCCTACCGCGTGCCGCGCGGCATGGAGTTGAAGGCGGGCGATCTCCTCAGTGTGCCGCTCGGCCCGCGCGAGGTGCTGGCGGTGGTGTGGGCGGAGAACGCCAATCCGGATCCGCGCCTGCACAACCGTCTGAAGGACGTCAGCGAGAAGCTCGACGTTTCGCCGCTCAAGGGCGAGCTGCGCGCGCTGGTCGACTGGGTCGCCAACTACACGCTCGGTCCGCGCGGCATGGTTTTGCGCATGTGCCTGCGCATGGGCGAAAATCTCGGGCCCGAGCGGACGCGCGCCGGCGTGCGGCTGGTCGGCGATCCGCCAAGGCGCCTGACGCCGGCGCGGCAGCGTGTGATCGAGGTGTTGTCGGACCGTCTGCTGCACGGCAAATCCGATGTCGTGAAGGAGGCAGGTGTTTCGGCCGGGGTGATCGACGGCTTGGTCGACGAAGGCACGCTGACGGTCGAGCCGTTGCCGCCGCCGCCTCCGCCCCCGGCGCCTGATCCCGCCTACGGACAGCCGGAATTCACGCACCTCCAGCGCGCCGCGGTCGATGCGATGCGCGCGCTCGCGGCCAACGGCACCTTTCATGTCGCCCTCCTCGATGGCGTCACCGGCTCCGGCAAGACCGAGGTCTATTTCGAGGCGGTCGCCGAGACCATCCGCCGCGGCAAGCAGTCGCTGATCCTGATGCCGGAGATCGCGCTCACCGGCCAGTTCCTCGACCGCTTCGCGCAACGGTTTGGCGTGCGACCGCTGGAATGGCATTCGGAGCTCACCCCGCGCACCCGCGCGCGCAACTGGGCGGCGATCTCGGAAGGCAGCGCGCCGGTCGTGGTCGGCGCGCGCTCGGCGCTGTTTCTGCCCTACGCCAATCTCGGCCTCATCGTCGTCGATGAAGAGCACGACCAGGCCTACAAGCAGGATGACGGCGTGCATTATCACGCCCGCGACATGGCGGTGGTGCGGGCGCATATCGCAAAAATTCCGATCGTGCTGGCCTCTGCGACGCCGTCGGTCGAATCCGAGGTCAACGCGCGCAAGGGACGCTACCAGCGCATCGCGCTGCCCTCGCGCTTCGGCGGCCAGCACATGCCGCATATCGAGGCGATCGATTTGCGCCGCGAGCAGCCGGCGCGCGGCCGCTTCATCTCGCCGCGGCTCGCCGGCGAGATGAAGGCCGCGATCGAGCGGCGCGAGCAGGCGCTGTTGTTCCTCAATCGCCGCGGCTACGCGCCGCTGACGCTATGCCGCGCCTGCGGCCATCGCTTTTCCTGCACGATCTGCGATGCCTGGCTGGTCGATCACAGATTCCGCCAGCGGCTGGTCTGCCATCACTGTGGTTTCTCGATGCCGCGGCCGAACGTCTGCCCGCATTGCGCGGCCGAGGAATCGCTGGTCGCGGTCGGGCCCGGCGTCGAGCGCTTGCAGGAGGAGGCGGCGTCGCTGTTTCCGCAAGCCCGCACCATGGTGCTGTCGAGCGATCTCATCACCTCGATCGAGACCATGCGCTCGGAGCTGAACGACATTGCCGAGGGCCGTGTCGATATCATCATCGGCACGCAGCTCGTGGCAAAAGGCCACAATTTTCCGCGGCTCAATCTGGTCGGCGTCGTCGATGCGGATCTCGGCCTTTCCAACGGCGATCCGCGCGCAGCCGAGCGTACCTGGCAGTTGCTCAACCAGGTGATCGGCCGTGCCGGCCGCGAGCAGGGCCGTGGCGTCGGCTATCTCCAGACCCATCAGCCCGAGCATCCCGTGATGAAGGCGCTGATCGCCTGCGATCGCGAGGCGTTCTACAACAGCGAGATCGAGCTGCGAGAGCGCACGCTCTACCCGCCGTTCGGGCGGCTCGCGGGCCTGATCATTTCCGCCGGCGACCGCCCGAGTGCGGAAGGATTTGCGCGCCGGCTCGTTGCGGTGGCGCCGCGCGACGAACGCGTGAAGGTGCTGGGACCTGCGGAAGCGCCGCTCGCCGTGATCAAGGGCCGTTACCGTTTCCGGATCCTGGTGAAATCCGCGCGCGGCTTCGATCTCTCGGACTATTTGCGCAACTGGCTTGCCGTGGCGCCGAAGCCGAAAGGCAATCTCAAGCTCGAGACCGACGTCGACCCGCAGAGCTTTTTGTAGCGACGCGCGCGACTCCATTCCCGTCGTTGCGGGCGCAGCATGCTCAACTGTCATCGCCCGACTTGATCGGGCGATCCAGTATTCCGAAGCAGCAATTGTTCAATCGATAGGTCGCGGCGTACTGGATTCCCCGCTTTCGCGGGGAATGACTGCGGAGGGTGAGGCGGCAGCTGCGCTCGCAGTGACAGCAAAAGAAAAAGCCCGCCGTCCCCCAAGACGGCGGGCTGTTTTTCGCGCGCTTCGCGCGTCGAATGTTACGAGACGACCTCGGCGGTTACGCGGCCGACGCCGGCGCCGGTCAGGCCGATGGCGCGGGCAGCACCGGTAGAGAGGTCGAGGACACGGCCGCGAACGAACGGGCCACGGTCATTGATGGTGACGATGACGCTCTGGCCGCCATGGGTGACGCGCACCTTGGTGCCGAACGGCAGCGAACGGTGCGCCGCGGTCATGGCGTTCTGGTTGAAGCGTGCGCCCGACGCTGTGCGGCTGCCGGACTCATTGCCGTAATAGGAGGCCATGCCCGAGAATGTGTGGCCGGAACCCGAAGAGGGCGCCACGGAGGCGTTGGCGTTCATCCAGGAACCCGTATTGGACGTGTCGCTGGTGCTGGCCTCGTGATGGTGGTGGTGCCGATAATGGTGATGCCGGGATTTGGCGGAAGCTTCGGTGGCAGTTCCACCGATGACGAGAGTGGCAGCGACGAAAGCGATCGCCGTCCGCGGTCGGGTTGCGCACCCCGTGTTCAATGACAACATTTATTGGTCCCTACGCTAGTATTGCCACATATGTGGCTAGTGGAGCCCCCATCAGTTTGTGAGCGATTGCGCGTTTCACGTCGCAATGCGGCATGAATTGGGCAGTAATTTCGTCATGTGTCCGGATGAGACATCTTGTTATCCGATCGGATTTTCGTCGGATATTTTGTTATCGCCGCCTTTAACGATTGGTTAACCAAACGATTACTTGTAAATACTGTAAAGCCAAGTTTTCAACCGACGCGTTGAGAATTTGATAAGTAATTGACCAAGTGAAGCGGCGGCGACCGACCTCACGTCTCTGCGAGCTGTGTTCATGGCCGGTATGCGAAAAAGGCAGGAACTAATTCCTGTCGGACCGACCGGGCGACCCCTTTTGGGTGGGTGCAGGATGGTGGCGTGGTGCCGGGTGGCGCGCTGTGACCGTGCCCACAGCAGGGACGGAGAGCCGCAGCCTTTAATTTGGCGTCATGTTGCACCTGCGCCCCTGCTATGTTAGCAAAGCCGCGATTTTAACGAGCCCGGCACTTCCCTGTGTCGGTCGAAAATCGAAGTCCCGCTTGAATTCCAAGGGCTTGGATCGCTAGGCGCCGCTTCGTGGCGACGGTTTTTCCCTTGCGAGTTTGACAGCTATAAAGAGCGCGTCTGTGGCTGCAGAAGATACGTCCGTTTCAGGTGTGTCCGGCCGTTATGCAACGGCCTTGTTTGAACTGGCCCGCGACCAGAATGTGGTCGATGCGGTCAAAGCCGATCTCGACCGGTTCGGCACCATGCTCAACGACAGCGCCGATCTGAAGCGCCTCGTCCGCAGCCCGGTGTTCTCGGCAGACAGCCAGTCCAAGGCGCTGTCCGCGGTGCTGGACAAGGCCGGCATATCAGGCATTTCCGCCAATTTCCTCAAGGTGCTGACCGCCAACCGCCGGCTGTTCGCGGTGGCCGACGTCATCCGCGCCTACGGCGCGCTGGTCGCCAAATATAAAGGTGAGGCCTCTGCCGACGTGACCGTCGCGGAGCCGCTCTCGGACAAGAATCTCGACGCCCTCAAGGCCGCCCTCAAATCGGTGACCGGCAAGGACGTCGCGCTCAACGTGAAAGTCGATCCCTCGATCATCGGTGGCCTCGTCGTCAAGCTTGGCAGCCGAATGATCGATAGTTCGCTTCGCACCAAACTCAATTCGATCAAGCACGCGATGAAAGAGGCAGGCTGATGGACATCCGCGCCGCGGAAATTTCCGCGATCCTCAAGGACCAGATCAAGAATTTCGGCCAGGAAGCTGAAGTCTCCGAAGTCGGACAGGTGCTGTCCGTCGGCGACGGTATCGCCCGCGTCTATGGTCTGGACAACGTCCAGGCCGGTGAAATGGTTGAGTTCGAGAACGGCACCCGCGGCATGGCGCTGAACCTCGAAACCGACAACGTCGGTATCGTGATTTTCGGCGCCGACCGCGAGATCAAGGAAGGCCAGACCGTCAAGCGCACCCGCGCCATCGTGGACGCGCCGGTCGGCAAGGGTCTGCTCGGCCGCGTCGTCGACGCGCTCGGCAATCCCATCGACGGCAAGGGTCCGATCCAGGCCGACAAGCGCATGCGCGTCGACGTCAAGGCGCCCGGCATCATTCCGCGCAAGTCGGTGAGCGAGCCGATGGCGACCGGCCTCAAGGCGATCGATGCCCTGATCCCGATTGGCCGCGGCCAGCGCGAGCTGATCATCGGCGACCGCCAGACCGGCAAGACCGCGATCGCGCTCGACACCATCCTGAACCAGAAACCGCTCAACGCGCAGCCCGACGAGAACATCAAGCTCTACTGCGTCTACGTCGCGATCGGCCAGAAGCGTTCGACCGTCGCCCAGTTCGTGAAGGTGCTGGAAGAGCAGGGAGCGCTGGAATATTCGATCGTCGTCGCCGCCACCGCCTCCGATCCGGCGCCAATGCAGTACATCGCCCCCTTCACCGGCTGCACCATGGGCGAGTACTTCCGCGACAACGGCATGCACGCCGTCATCATCTATGACGATCTGTCCAAGCAGGCCGTCGCCTACCGCCAGATGTCGCTGCTGCTGCGCCGCCCGCCGGGCCGCGAAGCCTATCCGGGCGACGTGTTCTACCTGCACTCCCGCCTGCTCGAGCGCGCGGCGAAGCTCAACAAGGACCAGGGCTCGGGCTCGCTGACGGCGCTGCCGGTCATCGAAACCCAGGCCAACGACGTGTCGGCCTACATTCCGACCAACGTCATCTCGATCACCGACGGCCAGATCTTCCTGGAAACCGATCTGTTCTTCCAGGGCATCCGCCCCGCGGTGAACGTCGGTCTGTCGGTGTCGCGCGTCGGCTCTTCGGCGCAGACCAAGGCCACCAAGAAGGTCGCCGGCAAGATCAAGGGCGAGCTCGCGCAATACCGCGAAATGGCGGCGTTCGCGCAGTTCGGCTCCGACCTCGACGCCTCGACCCAGCGCCTGCTCAACCGCGGCTCGCGCCTGACCGAGCTTCTGAAGCAGCCGCAGTTCTCGCCGCTGAAGATGGAAGAGCAGGTCTGCGTGATCTGGGCCGGCACCAACGGCTATCTCGATCCGCTGCCGATCAACAAGGTGCGGGCGTTCGAGGACGGCCTGTTGTCGCTGCTGCGCGGCAAGAACGTCGAGATCCTCAATGCGATCCGCGACAGCCGTGACCTCTCGGACGACACGGCGGCCAAGCTGAAAGGCGTGGTCGAAGGCTTCGCGAAGTCCTTCGCCTAACAAAAAGCCGTCATGGCCGGGCTTGTCCCGGCCATCCACGCGCTTCCGCGTGGAGAGCAAGACGTGGATGGCCGGGACAAGCCCGGGCATGACGAATGGATAGGGTTGCGGTTGGACTAGAAGTCGGACCGTCGGGGTGAACGAAGAATGGCGTCTCTCAAAGACATGCGGGTCCGCATCGCCTCCACCAAGGCGACGCAGAAGATCACCAAGGCCATGCAGATGGTGGCGGCGTCGAAGCTGCGCCGCGCCCAGAGTGCCGCCGAAGCGGCGCGGCCCTATGCGGACAAGATGTCTGCCGTGATCGCCAATATCGCCAGCGCCGCGGCGGGCTCGCCCGGCGCGCCTGCGCTGCTCACGGGCACCGGCAAGGATCAGGTCCACCTGCTCCTGGTCTGCACCGGCGAGCGCGGCCTGTCGGGCGCATTCAACTCCTCGATCGTGCGTCTGGCGCGCGAGCGCGCGTTGGCCCTCCAGAACGAGGGCAAGGAAGTCAAATTCTTTTGCGTCGGTCGCAAGGGCTATGAGCAGCTCCGTCGCCTGTTCGACAAGCAGATCGTCGAGCACCTGGATCTTCGCGCTGTCCGCCAGCTCGGCTTCGTCAACGCCGAGGATATCGCCAAGAAGGTGCTGGCGCGCTTCGAGGCCGGCGAGTTCGACGTCTGCACGCTGTTCTACTCGCAATTCAAGTCGGTGATTGCACAGATCCCGACCGCCCAGCAGGTGATCCCGCTGGTCGTCGAGGAGCCCGCCGCCGGCGCCAGCACGACGTCCTACGAATACGAGCCGGAAGAGGACGAGATCCTCACCCGCCTCCTGCCGCGCAATCTTGCGGTGCAGGTCTTCCGCGCGCTGCTCGAGAACAACGCTTCGTTCTATGGCGCGCAGATGTCGGCGATGGACAACGCCACCCGCAACGCCGGCGAAATGATCCGCAAGCAGACGCTGGTCTACAACCGCACGCGTCAGGCTCAGATCACCAAGGAACTCATCGAAATCATCTCCGGCGCAGAAGCAGTCTGACCGGAAGCGAAATTCGGATCGAAGGAGACAGTAAATGGCTACAGCAGCCACCCAGATCGGTCGCGTCACCCAGGTCATGGGCGCCGTTGTCGACGTGCAGTTCGAAGGCCACCTGCCGGCCATTCTCAACTCGCTGGAGACCAAGAACGGCAACAACCGCCTGGTGCTGGAAGTCGCGCAGCACCTCGGCGAATCGACCGTCCGCACGATCGCGATGGACGCCACCGAAGGTCTGGTGCGCGGTCAGGAAGTGACCGACACCGGTCAGCCGATCTCGGTTCCCGTGGGTGACGGCACGCTGGGCCGCATCATGAACGTCATCGGCGAGCCGATCGACGAAGCTGGTCCCATCAAGGCCGAGGGCATTCGCGCGATCCATCAGGAAGCGCCGACCTATACCGACCAGTCGACGGAAGCTGAAATTCTCGTCACTGGTATCAAGGTCGTCGATCTGCTTGCTCCGTACGCGAAGGGCGGCAAGATCGGCCTGTTCGGCGGCGCCGGCGTCGGCAAGACCGTGCTGATTCAGGAGCTGATCAACAACGTCGCCAAGGCGCACGGTGGTTACTCCGTGTTCGCCGGCGTCGGCGAGCGCACCCGCGAGGGCAACGACCTCTATCACGAGTTCATCGAATCCAAGGTCAACGCCGATCCGCACAATCCGGATCCGAGCGTGAAGTCGAAGTGCGCGCTGGTGTTCGGCCAGATGAACGAGCCGCCGGGCGCGCGTGCCCGCGTCGGCCTCACCGGTCTGACCGTCGCCGAGCACTTCCGCGACCAGGGCCAGGACGTGCTGTTCTTCGTCGACAACATCTTCCGCTTCACCCAGGCCGGCTCGGAAGTGTCGGCGCTGCTTGGCCGTATTCCTTCGGCGGTGGGTTATCAGCCGACGCTCGCCACCGACATGGGCGCGCTGCAGGAGCGCATCACCACCACGCAGAAGGGCTCGATCACCTCGGTGCAGGCCATTTACGTGCCGGCCGACGACTTGACCGATCCGGCGCCCGCAACCTCGTTCGCGCATCTTGACGCGACCACCGTGCTGTCGCGCGCGATCTCGGAAAAGGGCATCTACCCGGCGGTGGACCCGCTCGACTCGACCTCGCGCATGCTCTCGCCGCTCGTCGTCGGGCAGGAGCACTACGACACCGCTCGCCAGGTCCAGCAGGTGCTGCAGCGTTACAAGTCGCTCCAGGACATCATCGCCATTCTCGGCATGGACGAGCTTTCGGAAGAGGACAAGCTGACGGTGGCCCGCGCCCGCAAGATCGAGCGCTTCCTGTCGCAGCCGTTCCACGTCGCCGAAGTCTTCACCGGCTCGCCCGGCAAGTTCGTCGACCTCGCGGACACCATCAAGGGCTTCCGCGGCCTCTGCGAAGGCAAGTACGACCACCTCCCGGAAGCCGCCTTCTACATGGTCGGCACCATCGAAGAGGCGGTCGAGAAGGGCAAGAAGCTGGCCGCTGAAGCGGCCTAAGCCGTCTCAACTCGTCATCGCCGGGCAAAAGCGCGAAGCGCGTCTTCAACCTAACAACCCGGCGATCCATCGAAAGAGAACTTTGATGGATGGACCCGCGGGTCAAGCCCGCGGGTGACAACCGAAGCAAGCGGAAACATCATGGCCACCTTCCACTTCGATCTCGTCTCTCCCGAAAAGCTCGCCTTCTCCGGCGAGGTCGATCAGGTCGACATTCCCGGCTGGGAAGGTGATTTCGGCGTGCTCGCCGGACATGCGCCCGTCGTGGCTGCGGTGCGACCGGGCATCCTGACCATCATCGCCGGCGGCCAGAAGCAGAAGGTCATCGTGACCGGTGGTCTCGCCGAAGTCTCCGACAATCGCCTGACGGTCCTCGCCGACGTCGCCACCTCGATCGACGAGCTCGACCGGGCGCAGTTCGCCGATACCATCACGCAGATGCAGGAGAAGCTCTCGGAGAAGGAAGGCGGTGAACTCGATCTCGCGATCGCGCGCCTCGACCACTACAAGAGCATCCAGCATCAGCTCAACACGACGGCGATGCACTAAGCCCCGGGGCACCGCTCCGGGGCTCGCACAAAAATTTCTGAATGAATTCAGCGCTCGTCATCGAAGTGACGGGCGCTGAAACCTTATTGCACCGCGTCTTGGATAACGGCATTCTGCCGCTGCAATTGGAGTTCCGGGGCTGGTGCAGATGAAACGCAAGATCGCGGCGATCTTCGCAGCCGATATTGCCGGCTATTCCAGGCTGGTCGCGGAAGACGAAGAGGAGACGCTGCGGCGTCTGGCGTCCTATCGGGCGGTCGTCGACGATTTCATCGCCAAAGCCGGCGGGCGTATCTTCAACACCGCCGGCGATGCCGTTCTCGCGGAATTTCCGAGTGCAGTGGATGCGGTGCGCTGCGCGATCGACATCCAGGAGTCCTTGCGGACCCGCAACATGGCCTACCCGCCGAGCCGGCAGATGTCGTTCCGCATCGGCATCACCATTGGCGACGTGGTCGAGCGTGACGGCGATCTCTTGGGCGACGGCGTCAACATCGCCGCGCGCCTCGAAGGGCTCGCCGAAGTCGGCGGCATCTGCGTCTCGCGCGCCGTGCACGAGCAGGTCGCCAACAAGCTCTCGGTGCAGTTCGCCGATATCGGCGCGCAGGAGGTCAAGAACATTCCGACCCCCGTGCACGCCTACATGGTCGCGATGCGCCGCGAGGACGGAAGTTATTCGACGCCGCAGGTCAAGAAGCCGGGCGCGAAGGCCGCTCCGACGCCGAACTGGATGTGGCCTCTGGTGGTCGCGGTGGTCTCCATCGTCGCGATCGGCGTCGCGGGCTTTCTCTATTTCACCAAGCTGGAGCAGTCGTCGATGGCGGTTGCGACCTCGAGCGCGGTGCCAAGTACAGCTGCCACGCCGACCAGCGCGGCGCCGTCGGCCAGCCTGGCGGCAAAGGCAGCCGCAAGCGCGCCGACTGCGACCCCGACAACAACCCCGACCGCGACCGCAGCAGCCTCACCAAGTCCGGCCCCGTCGCCGCCGGTTGCCTCAGCAGCCGCCAAGTTTCCGGCCGACATCGTCCCGTTCGTCAGCGACCGTGTCCGTGGCTATCTCGGCAACGAATACGGGCCGGCGCCCGACTACAAAGCGTTCGCCTTGAACATTGCCGGCTTCACCGGCGCGGCGCTCAATCAGCCGAGCGAGGACGCCGCACGAAACGCCGCCATCGAACAGTGCCAGAAGCGGGCCGATACCGCGCAATCGCCGCGCCGCTGCGAGATCTACGCGGTCGGCAACAACGTGGTCTATGCGCACGGCAAGCCGCCGATGCCGCCGCAGCCCTTCATGCGGCATGACGCAATGACCGAGCGTGCATTCACGTCGAAGGACGTGCCGCTGATGCGCGATCCCGGCAAGCAACGGCTCGAGACCATGTTCGCCCCGGCGGCCAAGTCGCGGGCGCTCGCGCTCGGCCCTGGCGGCGGTCAGTATTTCATGAATATCGGCGCGTCGTCGCCCGACGAGGCGACGCGGCGCGCACTGGAATCCTGCGGCGCGATCGCCGGTGCCGCCTGCATGATCGTCGCGGTCGACGACAATTTCGTCGTGCCGATTCCGAGCCTGTTCAAGGTCACCGGGTTCTTCCACGCCGCAGGCAATGCCTCGATCGCGGCTGACGCGCGCGATGACGTCGTGCGCAAGCTTGGCGATGCGGGGGGCTGGAACGCGGTGGCCGTCGGCACCACGGGACGTCCGGGCCTCGGCCTGAAAGCCAGTGACGAGCAGGGCGCCGTCAATACGGCGCTCGCCGATTGCGCCAAGCGCGACAGCGATTGCCACGTCATCGCCATCGGCCCGTTCACGGTGGGACCGAACTAGCGGGACGCAAAGCGTGTGAACTGCTGCGCCACGGCGCGATAAACCTCGCGGCGGAACGGCACCACGAGATCGGCGACACGGTCGAGACGCTCCCAGCGCCAGGCGTCGAATTCCGCGGGCTGGCCGTTGCGCGGCGTCAGCGGATCGATCTCCTCATCACGCCCCGTGAAACGCAGCGCAAACCATTTTTGCCGCTGGCCGCGGAATTTCGCCAGGCGATGCGTTTGCGGTCCGTCATAGGGCGGAAATTCGTAAGCGAGCCAGTCGGTCTCGCCGAGGTATTCGGCACTCTTGACGCTGGTCTCTTCCCAGAGCTCGCGCATGGCAGCATCGTGCAGGTTCTCGCCTTCGTCGACGCCGCCTTGCGGCATCTGCCAGTCGAGGCCAGGCAGGATGATCTCGGGGCCGTCACCGCGGAAGCGATGGCCGATCAGCACCAGGCCGTCGGCATTGAACAGCGCGATCCCGACATTGGGACGATAGGGTTTTTGATTTGTCATGAGCGCTTTTCTCTCCGTCATTCCGGGAATGACGGTGCAAATTAATCGTGCGCCAGCGCGGCAAATTCCTGCACCACGCGATCATAGACCGGGCGCTTGAAGGGAATGATCAGCGAGGAAAGATTCTTCATCGGCTCCCAGCGCCAGGTGACGAATTCCGCCTTGTGGCCGCCGCCACCGGGGTGGGCGACGTCGATCTCGCTGTCCTTGCCAGTGAAGCGCATGGCGTACCATTTCTGGCGCTGGCCGCGGTAACGGCCCTTCCAGGCGCGGCCCGCGACCGTGCGCGGAATGTCGTAGGTGAGCCAGTCGGCGACCTCGCCGAGCCGTTCCACCGAGCGCACGCTGGTCTCCTCATAGAGCTCGCGCATGGCGGCTTCCCAGGTATCCTCACCGGGATCGACGCCGCCTTGCGGCATCTGCCAGACATGGGTTTCGTCAACATGCTCGATGCCGCCGGCGCGGCGCCCGATGAAGACCAGTCCGTCCTTGTTGAGCAGCATCACACCGACGCAGGTCCGGTAGGGCAGATCCTCGTAACGCGTCATTCCGCCAAACCTCTCACCACTCGTGGTCGACCCTTTCGGCCCCGTGGGACCTGTTGTGCCAATCCGTTGATTCAGCTGGATTTTGATTTCAACATCGCGGTTGTCAATGGCACCAAGAGGACACCGCGGTCCGGAAGCGTCTTGATCCAGGAACCTAACCGCTCGATCGAGACGGGGAGGGCGGACGCGATGCCGATGGCGACGCCACGCTCGCGGGCGATGGATTCGAGCTTGTTCAGGGCGCGATCGATCTCGGCGCCGGTCGGCACCGCGTCGATCGCGATATCACCCTTGCCGAACGGCATGGCCTGGCTTGCTGCGGCCTGGGGCGCGACGCTGCGCGGCGAGGAACCGTCGTCGAAGAAGCCGAGCCCGCGCTTGGCCGCCTCGCGCACGATCGGCTGCATCGCCGCGTCGGTGGCGATGAAGCGTGCGCCCATGAAATTGGCGAGCCCGGCATAGCCCTGCATCCGGCTCAAATGCCAGTACAGCCGGTCCATGTTCTGCTCGGTGCTCAGCGAAGTCAGCAGGGTCTGCGGGCCCGGATCATTGTCGGGGAAGTCGTAGGGCTCCATCGGGATCTGGAGGAAGATCTCGTGGCGCTGGGCGCGGGCGCGCTCGGCGAGTTTTCCAGGATCTGATCCATAAGGCGTGAAGGCCAGCGTCACCGCGCCCGGCAGCTTCATGATCGCATCAGCGGTCTTGGCAGCACCGACGCCGAGCCCGCCGATGACGATCGCGACAACGGGCGTCTTCGCCGCCTTGGCGCGGTCGGCTTCCGCCGCATAGGCCGTGAACGGCTTCAGGTCGGCGGCCGCGACCGGGATCATGCCGTAGCGCGACTTCTCGAGCAGCCGCTGGTCGATCCCGGACATGATGGGCGGCGCTGCGGCGGCAGGCTCGCCCTTGTCTGCAGGCTCGCCGCCGCTGCCGATCACGACGTCATGGCGGGCGCCGCTGGAGCCGTCGATGATGGTGACGGTCTTCTGGTCGCCGGGCGCAGTCTGCTTCGGCGCCGCCTTGGTCTCATGGCCCGAACTTTCGGGCGCGGCCGCCGCCGGCTTGTCCTCGGCCGTCTTCTGCTCGCGGATGGCAACGCGCGTGATCGGCTCGCCGCCGAGCGGATCCTTGTTGAAGATCGCAAAGCCGGCAAAGGTCGCGAGGAACAGGAGAAGCAGGCCGGCGATCACCTGCAGTCCCGTGAACGGCAACCGCAGCCGGCGTTTCCGGCGCGGCTTGTCCTGTCCGAGCGGGGCGCTCAGATCATCGGCCGTTTCAGTCATGCGAGATCCCGAATCACTCGGCAATGACGATACCACGACGCGGTCAAGCGGCGGCAGGCCGGGGGTCTACCGGGGTACAGCTTCCCAGCAAAAAGGGCGGCTCGAGGAGCCGCCCTTTCGAAACGTCTAGGTTGCCGCGTGGCGTCAGTTCGCTGCTTTGGGCTTGTCGGCGGCCGCCTTGTTGTCGCCAGGTGCGGGCGCCGCGGAGGCGCTGTTCTTGATGCCGTGCAGGAGATCGTCGGCCATCTTGAGCGCCTTGTCATCCTTGGCATCCGGCGGAACGTAGGACTGCGAGCCGGTCTTCTCGTCGCCGTCGTTCTTGAGGTGGCCGCGCAGCGAAGCCTCGCCCTTGGTGTCGGTGCGGGACTTCAGCTCGTCCGGCACGTCCTGCAGCACTTCGATGTCGGGCACGATACCCTTGGCCTGGATCGACTTGCCCGACGGCGTGTAGTAGCGCGCCGTGGTCAGCCGCAATGCGCCGTTGCCGCTGCCGAGCGGGATGATGGTCTGCACCGAGCCCTTGCCGAACGAGCGCGTGCCGACGATGGTCGCGCGCTTATGATCCTGCAGTGCGCCGGCGACGATTTCCGAAGCCGAGGCTGAGCCGCCGTTGACCAGCACGATCACCGGCTTGCCCTTGGTCAGGTCGCCCGGATGGGCGGAGCGGCGCTGCGTCTCCTCGGCGTTGCGGCCGCGGGTCGACACGATCTCGCCGCGCTCCAGGAAGGAGTCGGACACGGTGACCGCTTCTTCGAGAAGGCCGCCGGGATTGTTGCGGAGATCGATGATGTAGCCCTTCAGCTTGTCGCCAATCTGGGTCGAGAGATTGGCGACCTCCTTCTTGAGGCCCTCGGTGGTCTGCTCGTTGAAGGTGGTGATGCGGATATAGGCGATGTCGTCGGCCTCGACGCGCGCACGCACCGAACGGACGCGGATGTTGTCGCGCACCAGCGTGACGTCGATCGGGTTGTCGACGCCCTTGCGGATGATCTTGAGCTTGATCTTGGTGTTGACGGGGCCGCGCATCTTCTCGACCGCCTGGTTCAGGGTCAGGCCCTGCACCGCCTCGTCGTCGAGATTGGTGATGATGTCGTTGGCCATGACGCCGGCGCGCGAGGCCGGGGTGTCGTCGATCGGCGAGACCACCTTGATCAGGCCGTCCTCCATGGTGACCTCGATGCCGAGGCCGCCGAACTCGCCGCGGGTCTGCACCTGCATGTCACGGAAGCTCTTGGCGTCCATGTAGCTGGAGTGCGGATCGAGCCCGGAGAGCATGCCGGAGATCGCCGATTCGATCAGCTTGGTGTCGTCGGGCTTCTCGACATAGTCGGAGCGCACGCGCTCGAACACGTCGCCGAACAGATTGAGCTGGCGATACGTGTCCGCGGTCGCGGCGCGCGCGCTCGAACCCATGAACACCGCGCGGGGCTGGGTCACGAACAGCGTCAGCGCCGCGCCGGTTGCCGCGCTGAGGAGGATAACTGAAGTCTTGCGCATCATCCGCGAACCTTCTCGCCTTCATTTGCGGCCCACCATGGGCCTGGATCGATAGGAGTGCCGTCTTTGCGGAACTCGACATAGAGCACGGGTTGACTCGCATTCGTGGCGAGAATGGAGGCGACTTGGGATGTCGACCCCATGATCGCGACCGGCTCCCCCGTGAGCACAAACTGTCCGATGTTTACCGAAATGCGCTCCATCCCGGCGATCAGGACATGATACCCGCCCCCTGCGTTAAGGATCAAGAGTTGTCCATAGCTGCGGAAGGGACCGGAATAGACCACCCAGCCGTCACAGGGTGTCGTGACCTGGGCGCCGGGCCGACTTACCAAAGAAATGCCCTTTTGTACGCCGCCCACGCCGTCGGAACCGCCAAAATCCCTGATCTTGGTACCGTTCACGGGTAGCGGCAGCAGGCCCTTGGCGGAGGCGAAGGCGATCGCCGGACTGGTCCGGGAACGGTCCTTGAAGGTGGCCGGCCCCGGCTTGGCATTGGCGGCCGCCTTTGCCTCGGCCTGCTTTGCGGCCTCGGCCGCCTTGGCGGCGCTTTGCAGGTCCTGTTCCATCTTGGCGATCAGGCCCTGGAGGTCACCCACCTGCCTGGAGAGCGCGATGGCGCGCGCATTCTCGGCGTCGAGGTCCTTTTCCCGCGAGGCCTGCTGGCGCTGCCGCTCGTCGACCAGCGCGGCAAGTCGCGTCTGATCGTTGCGGACCTTGTCGCGGTCGGCGGCGAGCTGGTCGCGCTCGGTTGCGATGGTCTTGCGCAGGACCACGAACTCGCCGAGCTCGCTTGCGATCTTTTCGGCGCGGCCACGCAGTTCCGGAACCACGGCGCCGAGCAGCATCGCCGTGCGCAACGATTGCAGCGCGTCCTCGGGGCGCACCAGGAGCGCGGGCGGCGTCCGCCGGCCGGCGCGCTGCAGCGCGGCCAAGACCTCGACGATGTCGGCGCGCCGCGAATTGAGTGAATTGCGCATCTCCTGCTCGCGCCCGCTCAGCGCGGTCAGCCGTGATTCGGCCTCGCCGATCTTGGTCTCGACACCTCGCACATTGGCGGCCGTGTCGATCAATTGCTGGTTGAGCTGGGTGCGGTCCTGGCCGAGCGAGGCGATCTCGGCCTTCAGCTTGGCCTGCACCTCCTCGGCGCTCTTCTGCCGCTGCCGCGCGGCCTCGAGCTCCTGCTCGCGCTGCTTGATCGCATCGGCCGAGACTTCGGCAGTCTGCGACGCAGGCTTGGCAGTCTGTGCTGCCGCCGGCGCAAGTTGGCTGCCGGCAAAGCCTGTGATCAGCAACAGGTTGAAAAGCTGAGCCCGCATCGCGTCGGAAAAGGTGCTCGTTGAGGCGCGAATCACGCGCGATGATAGGGATGGCCGGCCAGGATGGTTGCGGCCCGATAAAGCTGTTCCAGAAGCATGACGCGGACCATTTGGTGCGGCCAGGTCGCCGCGCCGAACGCGATCACGAGCTTGGCCTTACGGCGCAATTCGGGCGAAAGTCCGTCCGCTCCGCCGATGACGAATATTGTATGCACGCTACCCTCGTCGCGCCAGCGGCCGAGATTCCGTGCGAATACGGTCGAATCGAGATTTTGCCCGCGCTCGTCGAGCGCCACGATCACCGACCTGTCGGGAATATGCGAACTGATTGCCGCGGCCTCTTCGGCCATGCGCGTCGCGGCGTCGCGCGCGCGGCTTTCCGGAATTTCATGAATGGTGAGCTCGCGGAAACCGAGCTTGCGGCCAACCTCGTCAAACCGCTCGTGATAACGATCGGCAAGCTCCCGTTCGGGGCCCTGCTTCAGCCGGCCAACCGCAATGACTGCAACACGCATGACGTCTTTAGAACCGCGTCTTTAGAACCGCGTCTTGAGAGCCGCGTTTTCAACCCGCGCGCACCACGCGCGCGCATGACGCTAGCATGCGCGTCAGCCGATTCGAAATCGGCCTCTTCTAGCCTCTAGATCGCCTTCGCCGCCCCAGGGCCCTGCGTGTACAATCTCTCGAGATTGTAGAACTCACGGACCTCGGGTCTGAACACGTGCACGATCACATCGCCGGAATCGATCAGCACCCAGTCGCAATTGGGCAAGCCCTCGACATGGATGTTCTTGATGCCGGTTTCCTTGAGGCTCTTCGTGACGTTTTCCGCGATCGCGCCAACGTGC
Organism: Bradyrhizobium sp. UFLA05-112; assembly: GCF_053572325.1. NCBI lineage: Bacteria > Pseudomonadati > Pseudomonadota > Alphaproteobacteria > Hyphomicrobiales > Nitrobacteraceae > Bradyrhizobium > Bradyrhizobium sp. UFLA05-112. Next base: position 53,266 of record NZ_JBANBK010000033.1, read on the forward strand.
CGGTTAACCCGGCCCGTCGTGACGATCATGTAGTCGGAGTACGCCGATTTGCCGCGAAGGTCGATGGTGACCGTCTCTTCCGCCTTCATATCCTCGAGGCGGGAGAGGATCAGGCTCAGCGTCTTGTCGGCGTCGGGTTGCGCCTTCAAGGCCGCAGCTTGGGTCGATGTTTTACGCGTAGGCTTAGCAACCTTGGGTAAAACAGACTTGGACAATACAGATGTGGCCAGGGACCATTCCTTTCACTGTATCGCGAACGCCGAATCCGGCACTCACTGGTTACACTACATCATGTGGGGTTAAGGGTTTCAATATGCCAGAGCCTGTTTCCCGCACGAGCCGCCTCACGCCTCATCGGCCGCCTTCCAGCTCCCATCCGGGTTCCGCAAGGTGGTGGACGACAGGCTGAGCTTCAGCCCGGTGAGGAAGACCCATGCCGGCGCCTGCCGGTCCGCAAGCCGCGTCGCCTCGTTCTCAGGTAAACGGTAACGGGCGAGGGCCTGTGCAGCCGGTGAGGCGAGGGCGCGAAAGCTTTGCGGCGGGCGGTCGATGACCGCCATCGGCACCTGGGCCGCGATGCGCTGCCAGTCCTGCCAGCGATGGAATTGCGCGAGGTTGTCGGCGCCCATGATCCAGACAAAGCGCAGGCCGCTTGCGCGGCGGCGCAAGAAGTTGATCGTGTCGATAGTGTAGCGTGTGCGGATGACGGATTCGAGACAGCTCACCTCGATGCGTGGGTCGTCGGCGACATCGCGCGCGGCCTTCATGCGCTCGCCGAGCGCGTGCAGCGCGCCGTTCTCCTTCAAGGGATTGCCCGGCGTCACCAGCCACCATACGCGATCAAGCTTGAGGCGCGTGAGCGCGAAGCGGCTGATCTCGCGGTGCGCGTGATGCGGCGGATTGAAGGAGCCGCCGAGCAGCCCGATGCGCATGCCATCGGTGTAAGGCGGCAACGCTTGCGCCACAAAGCGCGGCACGACGAAATTGTTGCTCAATGCCCGCCCTGCGAGGTCACGGCCGCGTCTGTCCGGTGCCGTGGACGCGGTACTTGAAGCTCGTGAGCTGCTCGGCACCGACAGGGCCGCGCGCGTGGAATCTTCCAGTGGCAATGCCGATCTCGGCGCCGAAGCCGAACTCGCCGCCATCGGCGAATTGCGTCGAGGCGTTGTGCAGCACGATCGCGGAATCCACTTCGCTCAGGAATTTTTTCGCGGCGGCTTCATCCTTGCTGACGATCGCATCGGTGTGATGCGAGCCGTGATTCTGGATGTGCGCGATCGCGCCGTCGACGCCATCGACGACTTTCGCCGCGATGATCGCATCGAGATATTCGGTGTCCCAGTCGGCCTCGCTCGCAGCTTTGACGCGCGCGTCGATCGCCTGCACGGCGTCGTCGCCGCGCACCTCGCAGCCGGCGTCGATCAACATCTCGACCAGCGGCTTCAGGCTCTTGGCGGCGCCGGCGCGATCGACCAGCAGCGTCTCGGCCGCGCCGCAGACGCCGGTGCGGCGCATCTTGGCATTGAGCACGATCGACTTTGCCATGTCGAGATCGGCGCTCGCGTCGACATAGACGTGGTTGACGCCTTCGAGATGCGCGAACACCGGCACGCGCGCCTCCGCCTCGACGCGCGCGACCAGACTCTTTCCTCCACGCGGCACGATCACGTCGACCGCGCCGTTCAGCCCCGCAAGCATCATCCCGACCGCCGCGCGGTCGCGCGTCGGCACCAGCGTGATCGCAGCCTCAGGCAGTCCTGCCTCGCGAAGACCCTGCACCAGGCATTCGTGGATGGCGCGGCAGGAGCGGAAACTGTCCGAGCCGCCGCGCAGGATCACGGCATTGCCGGATCTCAGGCACAGCACGCCGGCGTCGGCCGCGACATTGGGCCGGCTCTCGAAGATCACGCCGACGACGCCGAGCGGCACGCGCACGCGCTCGATGGTCATGCCGTTCGGCCGCTGCCAGCTCTCGGTGACGACGCCGACGGGATCGGCAATGCCGCGCACGATGGCGATGCCCTCGGCCATCGCCTCGACGCGCGCGGGCGTCAGCGTCAGGCGGTCGATGAAGGCGCCTGTCGCGTCGCCGCCGGCGCGCGCCTCGGCGACGTCCTCGGCATTGGCCGCGAGGATGGCCACCGCGCTCTTGCGGATCGCCCGCTCCATGGCCTCCAGCGCCCGGTTCTTCTGCTCCGCCGGCGCCAGCGCCAGCACGCGCGCCGCAGCCCGGGCCTGGGCGGCGAGATCGGTCATCAGCGCCAGGAGATCGGCAGTGCGATCGGCAGTGCGATCGGCGGTGCCGTCGAGGGCTTTGAGGGGGGCGGCCATGGGACTTCAACCTTCTGCTAAGGCGGTGTCCTAGCACGGAAATCCCGCATTTGCGAAGGGCGGGGAGGGTATGGCTGGTGCCTATCGGGGGCGCGCGGGGATCGGCCAATGGCCTAGCCGCCGTAACGGGGCGTTCCGGGCGTTACCCGCCCACCACCAGATCGTCGCGGTGGATCATCTCGGACCTCCCGCTAATGCCGAGGATGGCCATCACGTCCGGCGAGGAGCGGCCCTTGATCCGCTCGGCATCGTCGGCGTCATAGGCGCTCAGGCCGCGGCCGATCTCGCGCATGTCGGGGCCGCGCACGATCACGGCATCGCCGCGGGCGAATTGGCCCTCGACCTTGATGACGCCGGCCGGCAGCAGGCTGGCGCCGGCGCGAAGCGCGGCGACCGCGCCGGCGTCGATGGTCAGCGTGCCCTTCGGCTCCAGCGAGCCCGCGATCCAGCGCTTTCGCGAGGTCACGGGATTGGCGGGCGTCAGGAACCAGGTGCAGCGGCCGCCGTCGGCGATCGCCTGCAAGGGGTGCTCGATCTTGCCCGACGCAATCAGCATGTGCGTGCCGCCGGTGGTCGCGATCTTCGCGGCCTCGACCTTGGTGCGCATGCCGCCGCGCGACAGTTCGGACTCGGCATCTCCCGCCACGGCCTCGATCTCCGAGGAGATGCTGTCGACCACCGGAATCAGCTTTGCGTTCGGGTTGTTCTTCGGCGGCGCGTCGTAGAGCCCGTCGATGTCGGACAGCAGCACGAGCAGGTCGGCGCTCGCCATGGTGGCGACGCGCGCGGCGAGACGATCGTTGTCGCCATAGCGGATTTCGGTGGTCGCCACCGTGTCGTTCTCGTTGATGACGGGGATCGCGCGCCACTCCAGCAGCTTGCCGATGGTCGAGCGCGCATTGAGATAGCGGCGGCGCTCCTCGGTATCCTGGAGCGTCACCAAAATCTGCCCGGCGCCGATGCCGTGGGCCCCTAAAACCTCCGACCAGATGCGCGCCAGCGCGATCTGGCCGACGGCGGCTGCGGCCTGGCTCTCCTCGAGCTTCAGGGGGCCACGCGGCAGCTTGAGCCGGCTACGGCCGAGCGCGATCGAGCCGGAGGAGACGATCAGGACGTCGCGCCCCTCGCGGTGAAGCTTCGCGAGGTCCGCCGCAAGCGCCGCGAGCCAGGACGCCCGGACTTCGCCGGCATCGGAATCGACCAGCAGGGCTGAGCCGACCTTGACCACGATGCGGCGGAATTGACTGAGTTCGAGGCTGGCCATGGGCGCACGGTCTAAGACGATCTGCTCTGCATTTGCGAAGCGGCGGAGCGAAGAGGCGGCGCCGTTGAGGCCTGCTTTTGCAGCAGGACGATGGCCGGCGCAAGGCGGGGACGGGGGTAAACGGCGTTAACGGTCTTGTCTGGGGCGCCCGCTCGGCGCTATTGCCCTTCAGCCATGTCGGACCTGAAGGGGAAATGCATGCATCGCCGCGACTTCATTGCCGGGTGTCTCGGGCTGCCTTTGCTGGCGCAGACGGGCAGAGCGGAAGCTCAGGCCGGGCTGACCAAGATCATCTTCCCGTTCGCGGCGGGCGCCGGCGGCGACACGCTGTGCCGACTGATCGCACAGGAGATGGCGCCGGTGTTGCAGAAGACCATCGTCGTCGAGAACCGCACCGGCGGTGACGGCCTGATCGGCATCAAGGCGGTGAAGGGCGCCAACCCCGACGGCAGCATGGTGCTGGTGACGACGGGTCCCACCATGTATCTGCTGCCGATGGTGGAGACGATGCCGACCTTCGATGCGGCGAAGGACTTCATGCCGGTGTCACTGTTGGCGCGTTTCGAGTTCGCCGTCGTGATTGGACCTGCGATCGCAGCCAGGAATTTCGGCGAGTTCGTCGCCTGGCTGAAGGCGAACCCGGACAAGGCCACGTTCGGCGTGCCCAGCAATGGCACCATCCCGCACTTCATGGGCTCCAAGCTGGAGAAGGACCTCGGCATTCCCTTGAGCCGTGTGCCCTATCGCGGCAGCGCGCCGATCCTCAACGACCTCGTCGGCGGCCATGTGCCGTTCGGCATCACGACGCTGGCCGACGCGCTTCCGCAGCATCGCGCCAAGGGCGTGACGATCATCGGTGTCTCGAGCGCGCAGCGTTCGCCGTTCGCGCCGGATGTTCCCACGCTGAAGGAGAGCGGCATCGATCTCGTCGCGGACGCCTGGTACGGCATGTGGCTTCCCGCGGGCAGCCCGCCGGAGTTTGCGAGCAAGCTCAGCCTGGCGGCGGCCGCCGCGCTCGCCAAGCCAGAGGTGAAGGAGAAGCTCACCGCGATCGGGCTCATTCCGGTCGGCAGCACGGCGGACGGGCTCACTCAGGAGCTTGCCGCGAATACAGCGTTCTGGCAGCCGATCGTGAAGGCGACGGGGTATAAGATCGAAAATTAAGAGGCGCGAAGAGCGCGCCAGCACTCCGTCGTCATGGCCGGGCTTGTCCCGGCCATCCACGCGCATCCGCTGTTGAGGCAAGACGTGGATACCCGGGTCAAGCCCGGGCATGACGAGATGAGGTAGCCGCGCATTCCCCTCCATCACCTCATCCTGAGGAGCCGCGGAGCGGCGTCTCGAAGGATGAAAGGCCGAGCTGATGCAGCGAGGCCTCCATGGTTCGAGACGGCGCTTCGCGCCTCCTCACCAGGAGGTTCTACAGCTTCGCGCGCTGCGCGATGCCGTCGCGGATGGCCGCGAGCTCGGCTTCATCCCAGATGCCGATCAGGAACCCACCCTTCACCTGAAGCTGGTTGTCGGCATAGGCCGCGATCTTCTCGCGAGGCGTAGTGATGTGACCGCTTGGATGCAGCGCCCAGTCGAACAGCTCGGCCTGAAGCCGTGCAATGATGTCGGCACATTCGGGATCGTCGCCGCGATCGACAAATTCGTCGGGGTCGGTTTCGAGGTCGTACAGCATCGGGCGGAAGCCGGTGGCGTGAATATATTTCCAGCGACCGTCGAACACCATGAAAAGGCGGCAGCGTTCGATCGGCTGGCTCAGCTTCAGCCGCACGTCCTGCATGGCGTAGTCGTATTCGGAGAACGCGACCTTGCGCCATTGCGGCTTCTCGCCGCGCAGCAGCGGCAATAGCGAACGGCCCTCGAGGATATGCGCCGGCACCTTGCCGCCAAAGTAGTCGACGAAGGTCGGCGCGAGATCGATGCCCTCGACGAGCGCATCGCATGTCGTGCCACGCGTGGCGTCGGCCTCCTTCGAGGGATCGATGATAACAAGCGGGATCTTCGCCGACTGCTCGTGGAACAGGTCCTTCTCGCCCATCCAGTGATCGCCGAGATAATCGCCATGATCGGACGTGAACACGATCATGGTGGTCTCCAGGAGGCCGCGCGCTTCCAAAAACTTCATCAGCACGCCCATCTGGTCGTCGATCTGCGCGATCAGGCCCATATAGGTCGGGATCACCTTCTCGCGGGCATCGTCGCGCGCCATGTTCCTGGAATAGCGCATGTCCATGTAGGCGCCGAACACGGGATGCGGGTTTTGCCGCTCGCGTTCGGAGCGGATCGCCGGCAGCATGTCCGCGGTCTTGTACATGCTGGCGTAGGGTTCCGGCGCGATATAAGGCCAGTGCGGCTTGATGTAGGACAGATGCAGGCACCACGGACGGCCATCCGTCTCGGCCTCGGTGATGAAGTCCATCGCGCGGCGCGTCATGTAGGGCGTCTCGGAATGCTCGTCCGGCACGCGCGCGGCCTTGTCGGCGTGCACCAGCAGCCAGCCGTTCTGCAAAGACCCGTCGTCGGCCGCGCCTGAATTCGCCCAATGCTCCCAGGGATTGGTCGCCTCGTATCCTTGGCTGCGCAGATACGCGTCGTATTTCGGACGCGGCCGGCCCGTCGGATGCAAGCCGTCGTCGCGCTCATAGGGCTCGAAGCCGCATTCGGCGACGTGCACGCCAATGATCGATTCCAAGGGGATGCCGAGCGCTTTCATGCCTTCGAGGTCGGGCGCCATGTGAGTCTTGCCGACCAGCACGTTGCGCACCCCGATCTTGTTCAGGTGATCGCCGAGCGTCGGTTCACCGACGCGTAAGGGCCAGCCGTTCCAGTGCGAGCCGTGCGAGCGCATGTAGCGCCCGGTGTAGAACGACATCCGCGATGGACCGCAGATCGGCGATTGCACATAGGCCTTGGTGAAGAGCACACCACGCCTGGCCATGGCGTCGATGTTCGGCGTCTTCAGCGTCGGATGTCCGGTGCAGCCGAGATAATCGTAGCGAAGCTGGTCGCACATGATCCAGAGAACGTTTTTCGCGCGCGACATTCATCGCCCCTGTTTATTCTTGATTGCTTGATGCTGCGCTATCGAAGGCGAGATGGCAACCAGCCAACGATGTGCGTACCTGCGGCCGTACATCCCGCCGTCGTCCCCGCGACCGCGGGGACCCATAACCACAGGGAGTGGTTTGGTGAAGACTCGTAGTTCGGTGCTACGACTGTACGTAACCGATAAATCACGCGGTATGGGTCCCCGCGTTCGCGGGGACGACATTGGAGAGAGTTCAGGCCGACCAGATCAAGCCGACCAGGGCTCCGCTTCGGCGGCGCTCTTGGCCTTGCTGGAGACCGGGCTTTCGCCGATCACGTCCGCAAGCGCGCGCAATGCTTCCCTGACGCCCTGACCGGTGACGCCGGAGAGCAGCAGCGGTGTCTTCTTGGCAGCGCGCTTCAAGCGATCCTTTTGCTTCTTCAGCTCATCCGGCTCGACCGCGTCGATCTTGTTCAGCGCGACGATCTCGATCTTGTCGGTCAGCAGCCCGCCATAGGCGTCGAGCTCCTTGCGCACCGTCTTGTACGCCTTGCCGGCATGCTCGCAGGTCGCGTCGACGAGATGCAGCAGCACGCGGCAGCGCTCGACATGGCCGAGGAAGCGGTCGCCGAGGCCAGCGCCTTCGTGCGCGCCCTCGATCAGACCCGGAATATCCGCCAGCACGAATTCGCGGCCGTCGGCATTCACGACGCCGAGCTGCGGATGCAGCGTGGTGAAAGGATAGTCGGCGATCTTTGGCTTTGCCGCGCTGACCTTGGAGAGAAAGGTCGACTTGCCGGCATTGGGCAGCCCAACGAGGCCAGCATCCGCGATCAGCTTGAGCCGCAGCCAGATCCAGCGCTCCTCGCCGGGCTGGCCGGGATTGGCGTTGCGCGGCGCGCGGTTGGTCGACGACTTGAAATGCGCGTTGCCGAAACCGCCATTGCCGCCTTCGGCGAGGACGAACTTTTCGCCGACCTTCGTGAAGTCGTGGATGAGCGTCTCGCGGTCTTCGTCGAAGATCTGCGTGCCCATCGGCACCTTCAGCACGATCGCCTTGCCATTGGCGCCGTGGCGGTCCGAGCCCATGCCGTTCTCGCCCTTCTGGGCCTTGAAATGCTGCTGGTAGCGGTAGTCGATCAGCGTGTTGAGGCCGTCGGCGACCTCGATGACGACATTACCGCCACGGCCACCATTGCCGCCGGAGGGCCCGCCGAATTCGATGAACTTCTCGCGGCGGAACGCCACGCAGCCGTTCCCGCCGTCACCGGAGCGGATATAGACCTTTGCTTCGTCGAGGAATTTCATGGGCCATAGGTAGGGCAGGGGAGCAGGCGCGGCAACCCGAACTTGTCCGGGAAGAGGCCTAAATTTAAGCGATTTTCGGTCCTTGCTTAACCCGTTGGGGCGTCCGGCGGCCGACGTGATATAGCCGGGAGGAGATGCGGGAGGGTGCAGGGAGCAGGAATGAGGCGGCGGGAGTTCATTGCAGGCGCCGTGTCGGTCGCCATGCTGTCGCGGGCCGGCGCACAGACGGCACCCGGCGGCAAGCGGCTTGCGATCTACAGCCCGTCGGAGCCGTCATCCCTGATGCAGGAGGAGAGCACCAATCGGTACTACCGCGCCCTGTTCGCCGAGCTGCGCCGGCTTGGCCAGGTCAGCGGCGAGACACTCAACGTCGAGCGTTGGGGCGCAGAGAAGGCGGGCATCGGTGCGCCTGCGCTGGTCGAGGAGGTCGTCCGCAGCAATCCCGACGTGATCTACATCGTCGGGCCGGGCGCGCTCCTGTTCAAGCGCGCCACGGACAAAATTCCGATCGTGGCCCTGACCGCCGATCCGGTGGCGCAGGGGATCGCCGCGAACATCGCCCGCCCAGGCGGGAATTTCACCGGCGTCAGCGTCGATACCGGCCCGTCGATCCACGGCAAGCGCATCGCGCTGCTCCGTGAGATCTATCCAAGACTCTCCAGGCTCGCCTACGTCACGCTGCGCGGTGCGTGGGAAGGTGTGCAGGGACCGAGCGTCCGCGCGGCTGCGACCGCAACGGGAACCGAGGTCATTCCATATCTGGTCGAATTTCCGACAACCGAGGCGAGCTACCAGGACCTGATCGCCGGAATTCGTCCCAGCGGTGTCGACGCGGTCATGATCGGTGACAGTCCTGACGTGATGGCGAAGCGGACCGTGATCACGGCACAGGTCGCGGCCGCAGCACTTCCTGCCATCTACCCGCTGTCGGAATTCGTCGATGTCGGCGGTCTCATGACCTATTCCTTCGACCTCGTCGAACTGAACAAGCGTGCCGCCAACAACATCGATGCCATTTTGCGCGGCGCCTATCCCGGCGAGATCCCGTTCTATCAGGCGTCCAAATTCGAGCTGGCGTTGAATCTGAGGACGGCGAAGGCGCTGTCGCTGGATGTGCCCGCGACGCTGCTCGCGAGCGCCGATCGCGTGATCGAATAGCAGTCAGGTCGACCGCCGTCGGATCAAAAATTTCTGGGTCCCCTCGAGCACCAGCTCCTTGCGCTGGTTGTAGACGGTGCTCGCGAGCGCGACCACGCCGGTCGAGCGTCCCGGCACGAGCTTGGTCACCTCGAGCGCGGGGTAGATCGTGTCGTCGGCGAACACCGGCTTGAGAAAACGGCTTGACTGTTCGAGGAAGCCGACCAGCGACTCCTCGACCATGAAAGGAAACAGGCCTGCGCCGGGCGCGGTGTGGATCAGCGTCTGGAAGCCGTGGGCGAGCAGGTCGGGCATGCCGCGGGCACGGCAATATTCGACATCGTAGTGCACCGGGTGGGTGTCGCCGCTCGCGGTCTGGAACGCGGCGAACACGGCCGAGGTCTGCGTGCGGCTCGGCAGCACGAAGCGTTCGCCGAGGACGAAATCCTCAAACCAGCGTTGCGTAGGGATCATGCGATGCTGGGTCGGATCGAAGGCCGTCATATCTGCTGCTCTTTTGCCGGAGACACCAATCGCTACCGCGATGCGAAGAGTGCGACAATACGCTCAATTCGTCATGACCGGGCTTGTCCCGGGCGGCCACGTCATTAAAACAACCGCCAGCGAGTCCATTCGCCGGTTCCTGACGCTCCCCTCCGCCCGTCATTGCGAGCGAAGCGAAACAATCCAATCTGTCTCCGCGGAAGCAGTCTGGATTGCTTCGTCGCTTCGTTCCTCGCAATGACTGGGCCTCTACGAACGACAGCAATGCCTCTGTTCAAGAAACTCTCCGCCTATGACGAGCGCTCGGCGCGGCTGGCCGGCATCGCGCTGATGGTGCTGTCGATCTTCCTGTTCTCGTTCGGCGACGCCATGGGCAAGTTCATCGTCGCGACCTATTCGGTCGGGCAGCTCTTGTTTCTGCGCGCCTGCGCGGCTTTGCTCGTGCTGGCACCGTCGATCTGGCGGCAGCGCCACGAATTCACGCATCTGGAGCGGCCGTGGCTGCAGCTCTTTCGCGTGGTGCTCTCGACGCTGGAGGTGGCGGCCTTTTTCCTCGCGACCGTCTATCTGCCGCTCGCCGACGTCATCACTTATTATCTGGCAGGCCCCATCTTCGTCACCGCGCTGTCGGCGATCTGCCTGGGGGAGCAGGTCGGCTGGCGGCGCTGGACCGCGATCCTGATCGGCTTCTGCGGCGTCCTGATCGCGCTCCGCCCGTCAGCGCAGACGGTGAGCCTGCCGGCGCTGATTGCGCTCGGCGGCAGCCTGTCGTTTGCGACGCTGATGCTGGTCACGCGGTCCTTGCGCGCGACGCCCGACATCGTGATGGCCTCCTCGCAGTTCGGCGGCACGTTTCTGCTCGGACTCGCCCTGTCCCTGTTTCACTGGGTGCCGCCGAGCGCGGGCAGCCTCGTGGTGTTTGTGCTGGCCGGCTGCACTTCGGTCGCCGCGCTTCTGTGCGTCAACCGCTCTCTCAAGCTCGCGCCCGCGAGCGTGGTGGTGCCCTATCAATATTCGATGATCGTCTGGGCCGTGATCTTCGGCTTCGTCGTGTTCGGCGACGTCCCCTCGATCGCCACCATCATCGGCGCCGCCATCATCATCGGCGCCGGCTTCTACATATACGTGCGCGAACGGGATCTCGGGAGGCAGGACGACCAGGTCAATCCACCGGTGTGAGATGGAGACGCAAAGAAAAATCGTCGTCCCGGACAAGCGAGCGCAGATCCGGGACGACGGCGGAGGATTTGATGCCGCTCGCGCCTTACCTCACCCTTCGCGCACTGCTCCAGCTCTTCAGCGAGGACCACACGCCGCGCGACAGGCGGAAGCAGTCGACGGGCGTCGAGGATCCCAGCGCGTAGAAGCGATGCAACTGGACGCCGCTCCACTGGAAGCCGCACTTTTCCAGCACGTTGCGTGAGGCCGGATTGGTGACGCGCGCGCCGGCGTAGAGATGGCCTTCCCCGAACTCCTCGAAGAAGAAGTCGATTGCCCCGCGCGCAGCCTCGGTGGCAAAGCCCTTTCCCCAATGCTCGACGCCGAGCCAGTAGCCGAGTTCGGCATTGTCAGGCATCGAGCAGTCGATCCCGATCATGCCGACGGGCGCATTGTCATGCTCGATCAGGAACACGGTCTCGCTGCCGAGCTCTGCGGTGGCGCGGATGAATTCCACGGCGTCGTCGTGCGAATAGGGGTGCGGCAGGCGGCGCGTGTTCTCGGCGATGCGGCGGTCGTTGGCGAGGCGCGCGATCGCCTTGACGTCGGCGAGCGTCGGCTTGCGCAAGGTCAGCCGCTCGGTGGCGACGACATCGGGCCTCGCTTCGCGCAAGGTCGTGCTCGAAAAGTCCTGCAACATGTCCGGCTCCGTCAAAGACTTTAAGTCGAAACGAAAAGGGGAGGCCGGTTTCCCGCCTCCCCTGGAGCCTTCGATCTCTTGATCTCAAGGACTCCGCCGGTTTGGTCAGGACCCGGCGGACTCCAATTTGATCCACCGTATTATTCAGCCGCCTCTGCGATCGGAAGCACCGATACGAATGTGCGGCCGTTGGCTTTAGCCTGGAACGCAACGCGGCCTTCAACCTTGGCGAACAGAGTGTGGTCAGTGCCCATGCCGACATTAAGGCCGGGATGCCAGGTGGTGCCGCGCTGGCGCGCAATGATGTTGCCGGGAATCACATGCTCCCCGCCGAACACCTTGATGCCGAGGCGCTTGCCCTTCGAATCGCGTCCGTTGCGCGATGAACCGCCTGCTTTTTTGTGAGCCATGGCTCGTCTCCGAAATCCTGCGTATCTCTAGATCAATTCCTTGACGGAATCATTTCACTTTTTCTCACGCATCAATTCGTGAATTGGCGTGATCAAAGTTTCGCTATTCAGCGGCTTCCTTTGCCGACTCCTTGGCCACCTTCTCCTTCTTCGGACGCGGCCCCTTGGTGGGCTTGGCGTTGCCGGTCAGGATCTCGGTGACGCGGAGCACTGTGATCTCGTCGCGATAGCCGCGCTTGCGGCGCGAGTTCTTGCGGCGGCGCTTCTTGAACGCGATGACCTTCGGCCCGCGCTTGTGCTGGAGCACCTCGGCTGCCACGGAGGCGCCCGCAACCGTCGGGGCACCCAGGACCGGCGCGTCACCGCCGACCAGCAAAACTTCACTCAGCTGCACGATCGTGCCGACTTCGCCGGCGATCTTGCCAATTTCCAGGACATCATCCGGAACGACGCGGTACTGCCGGCCGCCGGTTTTGATGACTGCGAACATCGTTCTCTTCCTTCGTGTTCAATCCCGGCCTTTCGGACTTTCGTCCCGGCCGGCTTTTTGTCAGTCGCTATGGGTTTTCAGCATTCTGCGCGGGTGGGGTATGACCCTCAAAATCCACGCAAAAACAAGCGGCGCGAGAAACGCCCCGCGCCGGCTGGGGGACTTATAGCGGCCGAACGCTCGGAGTCAAGGAAAACCAGGTCAAAAAGGCCCCGAATTTGAAGCATTTGGGCGGCTTTTGCCGTCAGGCCCGGCCGGCATCCGATAATTGGCCGAACCTGCAACCAACGGGTTCCGCCGCCGTTGTCATCCCGAATTTCAAAGCGGGCAAGGGCTCCATGGCAGACGAGTTGGTCTTGACGACGGGAATCGCGCAGCACGGCGCTGCCCGGCTGCCGTCGGTGGACGTCGACAGTTTCAACGTCGAGCTGAAGGACGAGGACGGCTTTCTCGGCGACCGCGCCAGCAAAAGCGCGTTCCGGGCCATCCTGGACCACTGGCGCAAGCCGCTGCGCAAGACCGGCGAGGACCCCTTTGGCGACGAGCCGTCGGACCGGATCAGCAAGAAGACGCTGGATGACATGCTGGTCGGCGACGACACCGAGGCCTCCGCCGTGGTGCACAGCGCGATCGAGGATTTTGCCCAGGAGCTCGCCTACGTCACCCGTCGTTTCCTGAAGACGAAAGCCTGGGCGAAGACCGAGCGCATCGTGGTCGGCGGCGGTTTTCGCGACAGCCGCCTGGGCGAACTCGCGATCGCCCGCGCCGACATCATCCTGAAGGCCGAGGGTTTCAAGGGCGACATGCTGCCGATCCGCTTCCACCCGGACGAGGCGGCCCTGATCGGCGCGCTGCATCTGGCGCCGTCCTGGATTTTCGAGGCCCATGACAGCATCCTCGCGGTCGATATCGGCGGCACCAATATCCGCTGCGGCGTGGTCGAGAACCGCTGGAAGAAGGCGAAGGACCTCTCCAAGGCGTGCGTCTGGAAGTCCGATCTGTGGCGTCACGCCGACGACGAGCCGACCCGGGAAGGCGCGGTGAAGCGGCTCACCAAGATGCTGAAGGAGCTGATCGCGGAGGCCGACACCGAGGGCCTGAAGCTCGCGCCGTTCATCGGCATCGCCTGTCCCGGCGTGATCAATGAGGATGGCTCGATCGAGAAAGGTGCGCAAAATCTTCCCGGCAATTGGGAGAGCAGCAAGTTCAACCTGCCAGCGAGCCTCGTCGAAGGCATCCCCGTCATCGGCGAGCACGACACCGCGATCCTGATGCACAATGACGGCGTGGTGCAGGGGCTCTCCGAGGTGCCTTTCATGCAGGATGTCGAGCGCTGGGGCGTGCTCACCATCGGCACCGGACTCGGCAATGCGCGCTTCACCAACCGCCGCAGGGAGGCTGGCAGCGTCAAGGACCGTGACTCGCCGGATAACGGGAAGAAGAAAAAGGAAAACAACAAGGAAAGCAGGCACAACGACAGGGAGTAACCTTGACCGGTTAGGTTAAGGCACGGATTGCGTTGCGGCACGCCGCGCGGTCGTTACGGTCCATCCGTCGCCTCACGCGGGCCGGCGAAGCCGCCCTTCTCGGCCTGCAATTTCAATGAGCGGCAACGGGACCGCCAGTGTTTACCGCGTCTGGCGGTCCCACCCGTCGGGCCGCCGCTGCGCCGGCGCGCTCTATCTCGGCCAATTTGATTCGCGTTCGTGTAGCTCGACTGCGCCCTCTGTCGGGTTCGGGAAGTTTTGGCACAATCTGCACTTTGCACCCGTTTTCTCCGGTCTAGTATTACCGCATGGGGAATGATCTGGTGTTTCGAATCACTGTTATCGTCCTGGGAACGCTGCCGGTATTGCTGACGGCTTTCGCCGTGCTCGGCGCCCCGTTCGCAGACTGAGCGCCCAAACCCGGCGCCGGCACAGGACCACGCAAATCGGCGCGAAACCGGCTCTCGGACCGGTTTCAGCCGCGTCTTTCCTGCGCGCACCAACCACGAGGCCAGGGATTTTCGTCCCGCCCGCCTTGTCTGGCCGGCCATCCTCGCCTAGAACACGCCCCGACCGCACGGGGCTACCCCGATTTGGCGCCTTCAGGAGAGGTGGCAGAGTGGTTGAATGCACCGCACTCGAAATGCGGCATAGGTGCAAGCCTATCGGGGGTTCGAATCCCTCCCTCTCCGCCAGCCGCACGAGATTCCGGTAAGCCGTCCGCCTATAGGTCTTTGAACGCGCGGCGTCACCGCCACCCAAGCGCCGGGGCGACGTGCTTGAGAATCGCTTCGATCGCATGGGCGCAGTAGGCGACGCCCAGCTGGTTGGGGATGGTCAACAGCAACGTGTCGGCCTCGGCAATGGCCTCATCCTTGCGGAGCTGCTCGATCAGGACGTCCGGCTCGGCGGCATAGCTGCGGCCGAAGATTGCGCGCGTCTGCGGGTCGATGAAGCCGATCTGGTCCTCGGATTCGCCGCCACGCCCGAAATAGGTGCGGTCGCGATCATCCATCAGCGCGAAGATGCTGCGGCTGACCGAGACGCGGGGCACTCTGACGTGGCCGGCCTCCTTCCAGGCGGCGCGGTAGGCACGAATTTGCGCCGCCTGCTGAACGTGAAAGGCCTCGCCGGTCTCGTCGTTCTTCAGCGTCGAGCTTTGCAGGTTCATCCCGAGCTTGGCCGCCCAGACGGCGGTGGCGTTCGAGCCGGCACCCCACCAGATGCGCTCGCGCAGGCCGTCCGAATGGGGTTCGAGGCGCAGCAAACCAGGCGGGTTTGGAAACATCGGCTGCGGATTGGGCTTTGCAAAACCCTCGCCGCGCAGGAGATCGAGGAAGACCTCGGCATGGCGCCGGCCCATGTCGGCGTCATCAGCGCCCTCGGCCGGCTGATAACCGAAATAGCGCCAGCCATCGATCACCTGCTCCGGCGAGCCGCGGCTGATGCCGAGCTGCAGCCGTCCGCCGGCGATCAGATCGGCACTACCTGCATCCTCCACCATGTAGAGCGGATTCTCGTAGCGCATGTCGATCACTGCCGTGCCGATCTCGATGCGGCTGGTTTTCGCACCGACCGCCGCCAGCAGCGGAAAGGGCGAAGCGAGCTGGCGCGCGAAATGATGGACGCGAAAATAGGCGCCGTCCGCGCCGAGCTCTTCCGCCGCGACGGCAAGCTCGATGGATTGCAACAACGTATCCCCAGCCGAGCGGGTCTGCGATTGCGGCGAGGGCGTCCAGTGCCCGAACGAGAGAAAGCCGATCTTTTTCATGAGGGCAGTCTATGGCCGGATTGGTTTGCGATCGTCAATGCACGGATATTCACGAGCGCGACAGGATCCGGACCGTCACATCCTGAAGTCCAGGTTGATCGGCTCATCCGAATAGCTGGGCGAAGCGTCCGTGACCGGGACCTCCTTGCCCACGACCTTGAACTCGACGTCAGCGATCCAGACCTGCCCCGTCCCACACAGGAGGACACCGAATGCGATGTTCCTGCTGTTTTTGGCAATGTCCAGAACGACGGCGTATTTCGTCCAGCCGGTGGTCGCGCGGATCGGCCTGTCCTGCATATTGTCGATCGTAATCGTTCCGTCGGAGCCATCGACGCGCATCCAGAGGCCGGCCCACCCATCGACATTTGCGGTTCTGACATACGCCGTCATCTGGAGGCGAACGCCGCGATACCTGTCCGACTTGAAAGCTTGCGAGAGGCTGCCAAACCCTCGCGGCGGTCTTCGCGATTTGATGTAACCGCTGGCCTTGCCATGATATTGCGCTTGGTCATCGACGCCCATTTCATAATCGACGAACGAATCGCCGAAGGCGAACCAGCCGGTGGGCAATCGCGGATCGCGCGCTTTCACCGCTTCATCGAGATCGGATGCTTTCAGGATTTGACGCGCTTCCGCATCGAGTTTTCGCGCTTCCGCTCGCGTCTTTGGCAGGAGAAACAGTTGATTGACGAGCGCGACCAGCGCGCCCGTCGACAAGACTGTGACCAATACACCAATGACTCCATCGGTCATTGTCGGAAATCCATGCGATTGCTGGCATCGGCATCGCTCTCTTGCAACGCTGCATGATCGCCGACGCGCGGGAGGCGACATATTCAGGATCTGACGCGGAGCGCAGCATAGGTTGCGAAGCTATTTCCGAGCAACCTGTATCTTTGGCGTGCCGGACCTATCGGCGAGCCCTATTGACGTGCTTGCACGTCCAACGCTCGCCGCATGACGTCCCACATGCGGGACTCCGTCGATTGCGCCACGTTGAATCGCAGGAAATTTGAGGCCGACTGCGACACGCTGAACACGTTTCCCGGCGCCAGCACCACGTCTTCGGCGAGCGCGGCGCGCGCGACTTGCGTCGAATCCAGCCCGTCGGGCAGGCGGCACCACAGAAAAAATCCGCCGCGCGGCATCAGCCACGGCTCGAGGCCGAGCGCGCCGAGCTTGCGCGCCGCCTCGCGCCGCGTGCGCCCGAGCTTTTGCCGGAGCTCCTCCATGTGCTTGCGGTAGCTGCCGCCCGCGAGCACCTTCGCGATCACTTCGGTCGCAACCGGGCTCGGGCCGCCAAAGCTGGTTGCGACCTGGAGGTCGACGAGATGCTCGATCCAGTCGGGCCTTGCTGCGATATAACCGCAGCGTACCGAGGCGGAGAGCGTCTTGGAAAAGCTGCCGATGCGGATGACGTTGGCGAGGCCGTCGAGGGCGGCAAGGCGCGGCGACCGCTCCGTTTCGAAATCGGCAAAGATATCGTCCTCGATGATTGCCAGGTCATGGGCCGCGGCGGCGCTCAAGACGCGATGCGCGGTTTGCAGCGACAGCGTCGCGCCGGTCGGGTTGTGGAGCGCGGAATTGGTGATGTAGAGGCGCGGCCGCTCCGCGGCGAGGATCGCCTCGAAGCGCGCGACGTCCGGACCCGACGCCGTATAGGGTACGCCAAGGATCTTCACCTGATGCGCGCGCAGCAGCGCGCGAAAATTGAAGTAGCAGGGGTCGTCGACCAGCACGGTGTCGCCGGGCCGCAGCAGGAAGCGGCAGACGAGGTCGGTTGCTTGCGTGCCCGAGCCCGTGAGCACGAGCTGGTCGATCGAGGCCTCGATGCCGTCCTCGGCAAAGCGCGCCAGCAGATAGCGGCGCACCGCGAGCGAGCCGCGCGTAGAGCCGTAGTCCGAGAGCACGCTGTCATCGCTACGGGCGATCGCGCGAAAAGCGCGGCGCAAGGCCGCCTCCGGCATCCAGTCCGCCGGCAGCCAGCCGCAGCCGGGCTTGAGCATGGCTGAATCGGCATCGAGCGATTGCCGCGAGACCCAGAACGGATCGACGGCGCGGTCGCGGCGCGGCTCGACATCGGCGAGCGCGAGCGGTGGCATTGTTGTCGCGGAGACGTAGAAGCCGGAGCCGCGACGCGCCCGGATCAATCCCTCGGCTGCCAGGCGATCATAGGCTTCCACCACGGTGGAGGGCGACACGCCCATGCTCGCGGCCAGCTTGCGGATCGAAGGCAGGCGGTCGCCGGGGGCAAGGGCGCGGCCCGCGACCTTGGCGCGGATGGCGCGCATCACGTCGGTAGTGCGTGCCCCGCGGCCTCTGCTTTGCGTCAGCTCGTCCAAGTGTATGGGCTTCCATACTGATACAGTTTGGCCAGATTGTATGGGATTGTCGCTGGTCTCGCCACCCTCAAAAGGCCAAGGTCGACCGCGCGAAAGCGAGGCGACATGCAATCGGCCGGCAACGGATGGGGCAACGGACTTCTGGGCGTCGTCATTTTCAGTGGCTCGCTGCCGGCGACGCGCGTCGCGGTCGGCGGCTTTTCCGCAACCTTCCTGACCTCGGCGCGCGCGGTGGTCGCCGCGCTGTTGGGAGCGGCGCTGCTTGCCCTGCTTCGTCAGCAAAGACCCGCGCGAAAAGACCTTGCCTCGCTCGCCATCGTCTCGCTGGGCGTCGTGGTCGGCTTCCCGCTGCTGACCGCGCTGGCGCTTTTGCACATCACCTCGGCGCATTCGATCGTCTTCATCGGCCTGTTGCCGCTTGCGACCGCAATCTTCGCCGTGCTGCGCGGCGGCGAGCGGCCGCGATTGCCGTTCTGGCTGTTCTCGATCCTCGGCAGCGCGACGGTCGCGGGTTTTGCGCTGTCGGGTAGCGGCGCGGGCTCGCTCCGCGGCGATCTCCTGATGGTCGCCGCGATCCTGCTCTGCGGCCTCGGCTACGCCGAAGGCGCGACTTTGTCGCGCCGGCTCGGCGGCTGGCAGGTCATCTCATGGGCGCTCATTCTCGCACTGCCGCTGATGCTGCCGGTCGCGATCCTATCGTTGCCGCCAACATGGGACGGCATCGGCGCGCCGGCCTGGATCGGCCTTGCCTACGTCTCCGTCTTCAGCATGTTCGTCGGCTTCGTGTTCTGGTATCGCGGCCTCGCCCTCGGCGGCACCGCCAGCATCAGCCAACTGCAACAGCTTCAGCCGTTCTTCGGGCTCGCTCTGGCCGGCCTGGTCCTGCACGAGCCGGTGGCGTGGAGCATGATCGTAGCCACCCTGCTCGTGATTGTCTGCGTCGCCTTTGCCCGAAGATTTGCATGAGGCCGATCTCGGCGCTGTCCCGTCACCGTAGGCGTCAGCGCCTTCATTCGGACCACCGCGATCTGAAGCCATCGCGATGCGATCATCGACGTTGATCTGGATCAACGCCTGTTCTGGCACTCCGAGGCTCATTGCATGGGGAGAGTTATCTCCCTTGATGCATCGCATGCCCCATTTTCGCAATGACGGTAACAGCATCCGCATAGCAAGTATCGCCCCTCTCGTCTCGCTGGTGGAGCAGTGATCGGCATTCTCGCGCGACTGACAGAAATCCGCCCATCGTTGCTGGAGCGTCCATAGTCAATTGAATTCACGAGACCCAGAGTCATTAGGAGCAGCGTCATGACCATCACTCGGCGTAATCTGCTGTCCGCCACTCTGGGGACCGCGTTCTCGGCGCTTTCACTCTCATCAAGCCGAGCGGACTACGACGGTCCGCTGCTTAATGCGGTCGAGGGTGGCGAAGACTTCTGGCTTGCCACCGATGCCTATGTCTTTGGCTATCCGCTCGTGACAATGGAGATCACGCGGCGGGTCATAACCAATGCGGCCTCGGTCGAGGGCACGCGCGGGCCCATGGGGCAGCTCATCAAGCTGCGGTCGTATCCCGATGCAAGTTTCCGGGATGTGACGGCTCCGAATGCCGACACGCTCTACACCAGTGCGTTTATCGATGTGGGAGACGAGCCGTGGGTGCTCAGTATGCCCGACATGAAGGACCGCTATTTCCTGTTCCCAATGCTCGATGGCTGGACAAACGTGTTCCAGGTCCCCGGCAAACGTACGACAGGTACCAAAGCACAGACCTATGCGATCACCGGGCCCGGCTGGAAAGGCACGCTCCCTGCCGGCGTCAAGGAATACAAGTCGCCCACCAGCATCGTATGGATCTTGGGTCGCATCTACTGTACCGGCACACCCGAGGACTACGCGGCGGTGCACGCCGCTCAGGATGAGTTCAAGCTCGTTCCCCTGAGCGCTTATGGGAAGCCCTACACGTCCCCACCGGGCAAGGTCGATCCGTCGATCGACATGAAGACCGCGGTGCGCGATCAGGTCAACCGCATGGACGCTGCTGCCTATTTCAGCCTTCTGGCACAACTCATGAAGCGTAATCCGCCGGTGGCGGCTGACGCTGCCGAGGTCGCCAAATTCGCGAAGATCGGCCTCGTTCCGGGCAAGGATTTTGATGCCGGCAAGCTCGACGCTGCGTTTGCGAAGCGCATCCCGCAAGTCGCGTTCGACCGCATCATGATCCAGTTCAAGGTCAACAAGGCCATCAGAAACACCAACGGCTGGGGATTTGACTCGCAGACGGGCGTCTACGGCACCGATTATCTCAATCGTGCCCTGGTCACAGCCATCGGGCTCGGCGCCAACCGCATTCAGGATGCCTGCTATCCGACGTCGCAGAAGGACGCGGATGGCAAGGACTACGTCGGCAGCAACAAGTATGTGATGCGCTTCCCGAAGGGACAGCTCCCGCCCGTCGGCGGCTTCTGGTCTCTGACGATGTACGACGAAAACTACTTCTTCGTCGCCAATCCGATCAACCGATATTCGATCAGTGCCCGTCAGAACCTCAAGCCCAATCCGGACGGAACGATCGACCTTTATATCCAGAAGGACTCGCCTGGATCGGACAAGGAGTCGAATTGGCTGCCTGCGCCCGCCGGCAAGTTCATTCTGATGCTGCGGATGTATTGGCCGAACGAGAAGGGGCCTTCGATTATCAACGGCTCCTGGTCTCCGCCGGCTGTCAGGAAGGTTGCGAGTAGCTGATCGCAAAGGACCAGCAAACGGGAGCATTGGTGGAAGCAGATCAAGGCTTAGCAGGACCTGAGGGAGGTCAGGATGAAGATCGCGCTGTTGTCGGCGGCACTCCTCGGAGGCCAATTGGTGACGCCTGTTTCCGATCGCGTTCCTCATTTGAATGTGGAGGCGCTGTGCAAGGCCACAGCGGCCGATGACAAGACGAATGGAATCGTTTTGGGGCAGAGTTTCGACCAATGCATGAGCGATGAAACGAACGCTCAGCAGCAGCTGGTCGTTCTCTGGTCGGCCAGTGCCGGTCCGGTTCGTGATCGCTGCGAAAAGGAGGCGACTTCAATTGCCGACAGTCAAAGCTATGTAGATCTCCTCACCTGTATCCAGGAAGGCGAACCAGCGAATCCGCCGTCCGGAGCCCCGCTCAAGCGGGCAAGCAAGAAGCGAGAGGCGAAGTAGGTCTATCGACCCAACAAAGGAGGCTGTCATGCAATACCGAACTAAATTGTGGTTGGCCGGTGCCGTTATCGCCTGCGCAGCGATAAGCTCTGTGCAGTGGTCAGAAGAAGATGGTCTTTCGTTCTCGATTCAGAGCGCACAGGCCCGCGTCGGCCGGCCGGCGACGCCAGTAAGTGTCGCCGGCGTCGCGCGTCGAACGACGCGCCGCGCGGTAGTGGGTGGAGCGGCCGTGGGCGCAGCAACCGTAGGAGCCGCCGTAGCGGCGCCAACCTGCGCCCGCGTGCTGGTCAATGGCGCGTGGGTCTGCCGCTAGAGCGCGATGGGATTAGGTGCGCTCCCTCCCCCGCCTGCGGGGGGAGGGCTGGGGAGAGGGTGTCTCCGCAGCGGATAATCCCCAAGTGGAGAGAGCCCTCACCCGGCGCTTCGCGCCGACCTCTCCCGCAAGCGGGAGAGGTTGAGCAAGCAAGTGCCAAATCGATTCAGCCAAAACCCATCGCGCTTTGGGCATACGATCTTCGCCTCGGAGGTGGTCGCAGCGCCCGCGCTCGTCGTCTGCGCTGCCTTCGCGCGGCGATTGGTGAGACCGCCGCCTCACCCCTGTCCCATCACCGTCCGCGTCAGCGCGCTCCTGGCAAATTTCTTCAGCGGCATCGGCTTGCCGAACAGATAGCCCTGCACGAGATCGAAGCCGATTTCGTTGGCGGCGACGAGATCGGCGCGGGTTTCGATGCCTTCGGCGACGCTGCGCGCACCGTAATCCTGGGCGAGCTCGACGATGTGACGGCACACGTTGCGCTTCAGCGCATCTGAGCTGCTGCCGGTGACGAAATGCCGGTCGGCCTTGAGCTTGACGAAGGGAAACCGGTCGAGCCCCATCAGCTCCGGCCAGTTGGTGCCGACATTGTCGATGGCGAGCCCTATGTTGTGAAAGCGCACCTCGGCGGCGACGTCGAGCAGCAGATCGAGATCCCCGATCACCTCGGAGCTCTCGATCTCGATCGTCAGCCCGCCGAAGGCGGGGTGGGCGGGCATGCGCCGGCAAAGATCGCGCACGGCCTGGTGCTCGTGCAGGAAAGTGGCCGGCAGGTTGATCGAGAGATCGACCGGGCTCTGCCGCTCCAGGAGGTAGTGCCAGTCCTGCAGGGCGCGTTCGATCACGAACTCGGACAGTTCGCGAAAGTGCGGATCGCGCTCCTCCGGAATGAAATAGGCCGGCGGCACCACGCCCCAGGTCGGATGCCGCATCCGCACCAGCGCCTCGGCGCCGCACCGGATCAAGGAGCGCGCGTCGATCTTCGGTTGGTACCAAAGCTCGAGCCAGCCTGCATGCAAGGCTTCGCCGACATGCACGGCGGGGCTCGGCGCGGGCTCGTCCGGCAGCAGCATCGCGATGCGGTCGCGCAGGGTCTCCGCGGCAAACGGCGTTGTCAGCGGCGGCAGCATGGCAAGGCCATATTCCTCGCCGACCTGCTGCACCGCCTTGACGATGATCGACTCGCGCGCGCCGACGGCCAAGACCTTGCCGCCGAATTGCTCGCGCACCAGGATCTCCAGAAATCGTCCGGGCTCGATGCCGTCGACGGCAATACCGAGCAGGATCAGGTCGGGGAGCTCCGTGGCGAGCACGCCACGCAGTTCGTCGGCATTGCTACATTCGCTGGTGACGAAGCCGAGATCCTCCAGCACCTCGCTCATGAAGGCACGCAGGTGCCGCTTGCCGTCCGCCACGCAGGCGCGCGGCGTCACTTTCCGCCGTCCAAAGGTTACAGTCTTCCGTCCGGCGAGCTCGCCCAGCCCCTCGTCCATCGCACAGCACTCCCGTTCCGTGACAACTTCATAACGGTGAGCGCGGCTCCAAATATGGAGAGCTTCAGCATCATTGTTGAATTATTTGGGTAACGTTAAAGCCCTCATCATATGTAAAATTGTATGGATCCCGTTGAAGAAGACTTCACACCCTCGTTTGTCTCGCGCACGCGGCGCTGCAATCGTTGCGATATCCGCGCATGCTGCGCATGCGAAGCGGCAACTTGCCTGACCCAGCGATGAGGCGACACCGCGCGCGACGTCGCCTCATAGAATAACGCCGGTATTACTTGCTGGCGGCCTTGTCGTGCTGGGCCATGCCGACCGGCTTGTAGTCATAGGTCGGATAGAACTCGGTCCGGTACGGTCCCCACGCGCTGTCCTCGATGATGCGGTTGACCTCGCGCAGCCGCGAGGCCGGCAGGCGCAGCGTGATCACCTGGCCGATGCCCATCATGACGTACCAGCTCACCACCTCGACGCCCGGCGGCGGGAAGGATTTGTAGTAGCCTTGGCTCTCGAGCTGCGCATTCAGCTCGTGCAGCGGGCGCGACTGATCGTGCTTGAAGAACACCGTGAGCATGACGGCATCCTCAGCAGTCGGCGCGGCATTGCCCGGCGGCGGCGCGGTCTGCGCAATGGCCGCGGACTTGATCGCCAGTGCGCCGGCCAGCAACGTGGCCATGGTCAACGTCATTCTCACTGATCTCATTTGCGAGGTCCTTCCTTTCACGCATATGCCTGCCGAAAACGGCTGCCAGAGCAAGATAGCCTTTGATTGAATCAATCGGGCCGCAGGCTCACTTCACCTCCCCCGCAAGCGGAAGAGGGAGCGCACCTTCGTTCGCGGCTCGCAACCAACCTCAACCTCATCAGCGTAGCCCGCTCTATATTCTCCCGAGATGTTCTTGCCGGTGTAGTCGGTCATCGCCGCGGTCGCGATCAGGCTGATCACGGCGCACAGTGCGATATAGGCAGCGATGGCGGTTGCCGACTCGAAGGTGCCGAACAGCCAGGCCGCAATCAGCGGCGCCGGACCGCCGGCGATGACGGAGGCGAGCTGATAGCCGAGCGATGCGCCGCTGTAGCGCAGGCGCCCGGTGAAGCTTTCGGCGATCAGCGCGGCCTGCGGGCCATACATCATGTCATGCGGGATCAGTGACAGGATGATGGCGAGGAAGATGACCGGCTCCGATCCGGTGTCGAGCATGCGGAAATAGATGAAGCCGAACACGCCGGTCACGGCCGCGCCGATCATGTACATGTTCTTGCGGCCGATGCGGTCGGACAGATGGCCGAACAGCGGGATCGAGACGAAGGACACTACCGAGGCGCACAGCACCGCGGTGAGCAGGAAGTCGCGGGACACGTTCAGCGTCTTGACGCCATAGGCGAAGACGAAGGCGGTGAAGATGTAGAACGGCGCCTGCTCGGCCATCCGCGCGAACGCCGACAGCAAGATCTCCTTCGGATGCTCCTTGATCACTTGCAGCATCGGCGTGCGCTCGACCTTGCGCTCCGCGACCAGCCTGGAAAACACCGGCGTCTCCAGAATGCCGAGCCGGATGTAGAGGCCGACACCGACCAGGATGAGGCTCAGCGCAAAGGGCACGCGCCAGCCCCATGACAAGAACTGCTCGCCGGACATCTGGCTGAAGGCGAGCACGGCGAGGTTGGCCAGGAACAGGCCGCAGGGCACGCCGAATTGCGGCCAGGAGGCGATAAATCCGCGGGAGTGATCGTTGCGTGCCCATTCCATCGACATCAGCACCGAGCCGCCCCATTCACCGCCGACACCGACGCCCTGGACGAAGCGCAGCACGGTTAGGATGACCGCGCCCCAGATTCCGATGCTCTCATAGGTCGGGACCAGCGCCACCGCGAAGGTGGCGAGCCCCATCAGGAGCAGCGTGGCGATCAGCGTCGATTTGCGGCCGATGCGGTCGCCATAATGTCCGAAGATGGCCGCGCCGATGGGACGGGCGATGAAGCCGACGGCATAGATCGCGAAGGCCTCGAGCGTGCCAACCCACGGATCGGAATGCGGAAAGAACAGTTTTGCGAAAACGAGGCCGGTGACCGTCGAGTAGAGGAAGAAATCGTACCACTCGATGGCGGTGCCGATGGTGGAGGCGATCACGGCGCGGCGCAATTGAAGCTGGTGCTCGCTGTCGGGCAGCGAGATCGGATCGACATGAGACAGGGACATGGCGGGAGCCTTTCCTTGGAGGCCGCCCCCTAGCCCCTACTGTGCTGTGTATAAGAGACAGCACCCGCGCTATGAGTGGGGTCATGTGGTGATGGGCTGCGTGAGGATCGCAGCAATGACGATGCGGCGTATGATGACGTGGTGGTTCTGGTTCGTGCTGTCGGGACGATTTATCGATCGTTTCCTGAGCCTGCCGCGCGTGCCGCGGAACTAGCCCCAGAGCTCAGCTCTGCCCGATCAGTTTCCGGAACGCCGCCGCTCCGTCCTGCACGGCATCGCGTCCCTTCCAGGCCAGATAGGTCAGCTTGCCTGCCAGCGAGTCATGGTTGCGCAGGCGGCGTGAGCCGAGGATGTGGCCGACATTGGCGGGGAAGCGGCTGACCTCGGCGGCGACGAGCGCGGCGATCGCGTCCATCAATTGCTGGAGGCGGATGCCCCACTCCGACGACTCGATCTCGTCGATGCGGACCTTGAGCGCATATTCGGTGTCATAGATTTCGGCGAGCAGGTCGCGTGCGATCAGCACCCGGTTGTGCTTGAGCGCGACCCGGAGCGCGAGGCGCTTGTCGTCGAGCCGGTCGAGCACCATGGGAACCGTGATGGCATAGGACGTGGCGGCGATATCGGCGGCGGTTTTGGTCGGCGCGGCCCTGGTGGCGAGGCGGATCAGCTGCCAGGGCGTCTTCAGCCGGCGCGCCACCAGCGCCAGCGCAAAGGGCAGCGCCTCCGGATTGGCCTTCCTGAATGTGTCGAGGCGCGCGGCGATCTGCGTCGCCTGGCCGTCGTCGAATTTCGAGATCTTCTCGGGCAGCTTCTCGTTGAACTTCGCCAGCGCGGCGTTCGCGCGCAGCACCTGCAGCATCTTGGTCACGTCGTCGAAGGCGAAGCGCGAGGCCGTGTATTGCCCGAGCTTGGCGCGGGCGAGCTCAGTGCCGTCGGGCGAGGCGAGCGTGTTCTCGAGGACCTTGACGACCTTGATCTGGAACGTGGTCGCGGTCTTCTGCACGTCCTTCGGCTTATTGGCGGCGACCTGGTCGTTGATCGCCTTGATGTAGTCGCGCGCCATGGTTGGCAGCAGGTCGCGGCAGATCCACTCCCAGATCGGCGTCAGCGTGTTGCGCGAGATCCGGCCCATATTGGCGTGCTCGGGCGCGCCGTCCATCAAGAACAGCTCGAGCGGTGCGAAGAAGGGGCGCGACGGATTGATGGCGCGCGCCTGGGTCGATCCGTCCTTGCGGAATTCGGCGCGCAGCTTCGCCTGGATGTCGGGCGAGCCCGGCATGTCGATGCCGCACAGCTCCAGCCGCTCGAGCTCGCTGAGCAGACAGCTGCGCGATAGCGGTGTCAGCCGCTGCAAAAATTCCCAGAGCTGTTCGACCTGGCTCATGGCACGCAATTTTCCGCAACTTTTCCGGAACCGTTACTGGTTCGTCGCGTGGACGCATTTGCGCGCTCTCAACTGTGCTCCAGAGAAGCAAGTCACTGTTAATTAATTGGTAAAGTCGTACGGCGCGGCTTCCGCCGTCCGCTCCGACCTTAAGAAGGGATTTCATGAGGTGGCTGAGATTTAGGCAGGTTTTGCAACCGGTGCGTGGCCCATTGCGCGTCTCGGCACGCATGACTTGCGCCACCGCCCGGAGATCTAGCACAAAACCGTCAAAATCACCGTAGTCTTACGGAACAGAAAGTTAACCACGATTCGCCCCGGGTTCCGCTAAACGAATCGCATGGGGCATCAGAATGATCCGATCGCTGATTCGCGATCGTCGGCTTGGTACGAAAGCAGCACTTCTCCGCAGGAGCTCGAACTCGCTCAGTTGAACGCCGCCCGTGCCAAGGCTTCCGAGGAAACCGCCACGGCGATCGCCCGCGAACTCAACGGCCCCCTGACCGCCCTTCTCCTCTACATGGGCGAGATCAAGCATCACAGCGACCAGCTTTCGCCGGTCTCCGCCGATCGCGCCTATTTGCAGCGCGTGGTCGAGAATGCGCTGGCGCAGACCGAGCGCGTCTGCACGCTGGTCAAGCAGCTCGGCGGCGCGCCGCGAAACGGAGTGTCAGGGATCGACGACGCCGAGGCGAAGGCCGGACCCACGGCGCTCGCCCTGCGCGCGGCCGGCAGCGAGCTCTCCGGCCCGCAGGGCTCGAAGCGGTTGACCAGGCGCGAACGCGAGGTGCTGCGGCTGATCAGCGAAGGCTGTTCGAACAAGCAGGGCGCGCTGCGGATGCAGATCAGCCCGCGCACCTTCGAGAGCCATCGCGCGGAGGCCATGCGCAAGCTCGGGGCGCGCAACACCGCGGATCTGGTCCGCGCGGCGCTGCTACATTCGATCGATTGAGGCGGGCTGTGACGAGCTGCGGCGGGCCGGGCGCCGGGTGGTTTCAGTAATAGTCGTCCGCGAAGGGGCGTAGGCGCGAGCTCGGACGCAGCGGCTTCATCTCGTCCTTCGCTGCGCTCGGAATGATCGTGATGGTCCAGCGCGGCGGGGTGCTCGATTCCTGTTCCAGCACGGAACGCACGAAGCCGGTCACCGTCTCCTCGCCCGATTTCACCGTCGCCATGCGGCCGTTGAACTGAGCGATGCGGAAGCGGCGGACTTCCTTCTGGTCCGCGGTTTCATAGGTGAACATGGAAACCCTCCTGGTCTCGCGCGACTATCGCCACCTATGATTAGCCAAGTGTTGATTAGCCATGTGTGAAAATCCCAAGCCGTAGAAGTACGGCGGGATTTTTGCGCGAGGGATCAGACGTCCTCGTCGCGCGCTGCGGCGTAGGCTTTCGCCATCGCGTCCAGCAGCTTGCGGTAGGCGTCGTCGTCGAGCGCCGCCGCGTCTCGTTCGAGCTGCTGGGCGAGCGCCGCGAGCCGCTCATAGCCGAAGGTGCGCGCCGCGCTCTTCAGCGAATGGGCTTCGCGCTCGATCCGAGCGCGCTGCTGCGCGAGGGTGAGATCGCCGAACAGCTTTAGCCGTGCATCGGTCTCGCTCCAGAACACGGCGCGGACCTCGCCGGCCCCGTCCTCTCCGATCTCCCGCACCAGCGCCTCGAATGCACCGGGATCCCGTGCCGGCTCGGCGGCAAGGGAGGATTCGGCAGACAGCAGGACGGCAGCTTCGCGCATGCGACGGTTCTAGCCGCTGAATGTCTACGCCGTGTAAACTTCACGCCTGGTTGCGGCAGCCAGCCCTTTGGATCATCGCGACCCAAGCAGCCGGTCGTACTGCGTCTTCACCGTGGCGTAGCATTCGCACGCGGTCTGGCGCAGCCCGTCGAGATTGTTGATCTGGATGTGGCCGCGGCTGTAGTGGATGAAATTGGCCTGCTGCAGCGTGTTGGCGACCAGCGACACGCTGTTGCGCCGCGCGCCGATCATCTGTGCCAGGTTTTCCTGGGTCAGCAGCAGCCTGACGTCGCCTGACAGGTCGTGGATCTGCAACAGGCACCGCGACAGCCGCGACTCCACGGGATGGGCGGCATTGCAGCCGGCGGTCTGCTGGACCTGCGCGTAGACCGCAAGCCCGTGGCGCGCCAGCAGCGTCCGCAACGAGGAACTCTGGTCGGCCGCCGCCCGCAGCCGGTCGAGATCCATCACCGAGGCGGTGCCGCCGACGAGCACCACCGCGCTGTTCATCGCACTCGCATCGCCCATCGCCGACAAGCTTCCGAGCAGGCTGTCGCGGCCGATCATGGCGACCTGCACATGCTCGCCCTTGGCGAGTTCCACGACCAGCGAGATCACGCCGCGATGCGGGAAATAGGCGCGCTTGAGCGTTTGGCCGGCTTCCACCAGTACGGCCTCGTGGGGCAGATCGGTGAGGCGCAAGTGCGGGCGGATCAACTCATAATCATCCGCCGACATAGCAGACAGGAAACCATTGGATGGACGCACCATCGTTTCCATAGCTGCCTCCCGTCTTTCCCAGCGGCGAAGCGCTGACACGCATTCGCCATCCCTTGCACGGGTTTTGTGGCTCGCATCATGTGCCTTTCGGGATATGTTGGCAATTGGACATATAGCGTCCTCAAGGTCGCGGGCAGCTCATGTGCACGTCGGCGTGCACATGAAGTTGCGTCACCACGACACCAGTCTGCTGGCTCACGGAGCGGATACCAGCAGCCGCGCATAGATATTCTTCACCGCGCCGTAACACGCACAGCATGTTGCCTCCAATGCATGGGAGTCCGTGATTTCGATCTGGCCGCGGCTGTAGTGAATGATGCCCGCCCGTTGCAACGAGTGCGCCACCAGCGAGATTGCGTTGCGCCGCACGCCGATCATCTGCGCCAGCAACTCCTGTGTCACTGGAACGGTCGCGCCGTCGCAGAGATCGCGGGCACGCAGCAGCCAGCGCGCGAGGCGCGCTTCGGCCGGATGCAGCGTGTTGCAGAGCACCGATTGTTGCGCGTGCGCCAGCAGCGCCTGTTCGTGCCGAACCATCAGGCGACGGAACCGCGGGCTTCTGTCAGCGATACCGCGAAATGCGGTGCAGTCCAGGCTGACCGCCGTGCCGGGAAACAGCACGACGACGTCTGCCAGCGCAGTCCAGCCAGCCAGCGTCGCACCGCTGCCGATGACGCTGTCGCGGCCCAGCATCGCCA
Organism: Bradyrhizobium sp. UFLA05-112; assembly: GCF_053572325.1. Lineage (NCBI taxonomy): Bacteria > Pseudomonadati > Pseudomonadota > Alphaproteobacteria > Hyphomicrobiales > Nitrobacteraceae > Bradyrhizobium > Bradyrhizobium sp. UFLA05-112. The sequence continues at coordinate 83,012 of NZ_JBANBK010000033.1, forward strand.
CCTCGATCGTCTGCCCCTCTACGAGATTGACCGTCGTCGAGACCGCGCCGCGAAGCGGGAAGTAGACCTGCTTTGGCCGAGCTCCGTCCACGCCCAGGGACATCTCCCTGACCAGCTCGACGGTTGCGAGATGGGGTTCCAGCAGCGCGAAGTCCGCCGCATCGAGCGTCCTGAGCAATTGATTGGGCGGGCGACCGCTTGCAATCATGCGAAATCAATCCGGCGCTGCGGTTCGTCGTCATGCCATGCGTTGCGTGTCGTGGTGCTGTGCACGGCTGGTCCATAATACAACATAAGTTGTGTATTGGTCCACATACACGTCGCGGACACCTCGCCACATTTGCGACGGAAATGAGAGCGCGCTCCGGTTGCTGATTTGCAGCCGGGAGGCTGAGCGCATCGGATCCTGTGCCGCGCCAGCAGAGTTCTCTCGGCCGCGCGATTGGGTTAGCGCGTCCTCGCCCGATGCGTTCATGGGGTAAGGGTCTGTTTACCTCAAATGCCCATCGCATGCGTCGCGGCCGGGGCAGCAATCGCCGGCCCTACGTGCGATGACGGATGCGGATGATTTGACTTTACCCGCGCGGCGCCGGCGTAGCGCGTTTCACCGCCGAGGCTTTCTTTTGCGGAGCGTTCTGCGTTGCGCGGCACGCCGACCGTTTGCGTCGTCGCCGCGACGCCTGCGGTCGGTTTTGTCGAAAGCTGCCGAGGCGCAGCGGAAACGACAAAGTTGTCTTCAATATCCGTATTAGCACGGAGGTCGAAATTAACGCGGCCGTGAAATGCGATGTCTAACGATCGAGGGGAGGGCATTGCGTCGATTGTGAGAAAGCGGATCAGGCGTCACCACGACACCCTCCGCCTGGCAAGGTTGGTAAGGCGTATTTCATGGATGATCTGTTGCGGGAGTTTTTGACGGAGACCAGCGAGAGCCTGGACACCGTCGACAATCAGCTGGTGAAGTTCGAGCAGGAGCCGAACAACGCCAAGATCCTGGATAACATCTTCCGCCTCGTCCACACCATCAAGGGCACCTGCGGCTTTCTGGGATTGCCGCGGCTTGAAGCGCTGGCGCATGCCGGCGAGACGCTGATGGGCAAATTCCGCGACGGCATGCCGGTCACCGCCGAGGCGGTGACGGTGATCCTGTCGTCGATCGACCGCATCAAGGAGATTCTGGCCGGGCTCGAGGCGACCGAAGCCGAGCCCGAGGGCACCGACCGCGACCTCATCGACAAGCTGGAAGCGATGGTCGAGCAGGGCATGGCGGCCATGTCCGGTTCGACGCAGTCGATGCCGGCTGCGGGGGCCGCGGCGGTTGCCGACGCGCCGCCGCTTGCGCCGGAAGCCCCGGCCGCGCCCGCCAAAGAGATGACCCAGGGCACGCTGATCGAGCAGACGCTGGAGCGCCCGTTGCGTCCGGGCGAGGTCTCGCTCGACGAGCTCGAGCGCGCCTTCCGCGAGACCGCGATCGAGGTGCCCGCGCCGGCTGCTACTGCTGCCGCCGCGCCCGCTGCGGCCCCGGCGCCTGTTGCCAAGGAGGCTGCCAGGGAGGCGAAGGCCAAGGAGGCAAAACCCGCGCCCAAGAAGTCGATGGCGGACGAGAGCGTCACCGAAGGCGACCGCGTCGCCAACCAGTCGATCCGCGTCAACGTGGA